>CAYTET010000099.1:0-1601 GCA_964436975.1 uncultured Erysipelotrichaceae bacterium | reverse complement strand
AATCAGGCCGTTGATGCAGTTGATGTTGGTAGACTTGCCGCAGCCGGAAGGCCCGACAATTAAGACTTTTTCGCCTTGGTAAATCTTCAAATTGACATGAAAAAGAGTCGGTTCGGCTTGGGCGTCATATTTGAATCCAAAATCCGCAAACTCGATAACCGGCTCTTTCATTTTATTAATTCCCCCCGCTGACGATAACTGGTATGATCAGTCCTTTTTCTTCGAAAGTGAACCAGCTTGCGGCCGGGACGAAGCATAAACCTTGCAGATCAGAGTGCCCACAATGGCAACGGAAACAATGGCGCTGACCCCGACTAAAAGGCCCTGCATGAAAACCTTGTCGGCCGGCTCGCTGTAAATAATGATATCCAGAACCGGAGCGACAACGCCCCAGCAGATGACACAGCCGATAACCTGCACAACATTAAGACGGATGATTTCCTTCTTGCCGAAAACACCCTTGTTAAGATCAATATCCTTGCAGCCGACACCGACAATCAGGCCGAACAGCCCGGTGGCGATAATCCAGCTCCACCAGATACCCCAGCCGGCCGTGACATCAACCAGCAGGTTGCCGATCAAGCCGCCCAGAAAACCGACGACCGGTCCGAACAGCACCGCAAAGAAGGCCAGCACGCCGTTATGGATACTTAACGGAGTATCGGGCAGCGGTGTGGGAATGGCCACAAAGCGCAGCAGCACAAATACCAGCGCGGCACAGATGCCGGTGGCGACTACTTCTTTAATCCCAAACTTTTTCATAATCGTAATCCCCTTTTCTATTATCCTGACAAGCGCCCAAGACGTTTGTTTAGATAGCCCCTGAATACAACAGCCGCCAAATGAATATATGTCAAAGTTTACCTTATAACCGGCTTGTTTTCAACCGTAAGATTTGTGGCCGGGCTGCGGCCGCTGGCGGCTACGGCCTGGCTGAGCCACTGCCAGTCCGCCGGACTGATGGCCGAAACATCACAGCGCCACTGCCAGTTAATGTCATTTATTGTCGATGGGGTATTGATCCGGGCCCGGCTGTCCAGATTAAGCAGATCGGCCAGCGGGATGATAGCCCAGCGGGCCGGACTGGCCATCACATAGCTGATGACCCCCCGGCTGACGCTGGTCTGCCGGTAGGGCTTGACTGCCTCGTTGATTGTCTTCTGCTGCCCGGCTGACAGCTGGCTGTACCAGCCGGTCAGCGTGTCATTGTCGTGGGTGCCGGTATAGAAAATAGCATCATCAAGATATGATGAAGCCGGTTTAGGCTGGTTGAAGTCAAAGCAGAACTGAAACACCAGCATGCCGCAGATATTGTAATGGCGGCGCAGCCGGATTATCGGCTCACCGACATCACCCAGATCCTCCGCCACAATAGTGAGCTTCGGATACTGCTTCAGCACTGCATCCAGCACCTGACAGCCATATCCCGGCTGCCACTGGCCGACACAGGCCGTCGGGCAGTCTGCCGGAATCTGCCAGTAGGAGTCAAAGGCCCGGAAGTGGTCAATGCGGACCACATCATAAAGCCGGCCGGCATAGCCCAGCCGGCGCCGCCAGAACAGCCAGTTATTTTTCTGCATGACCGGCCAGTTGTACAGCGG
>CAYTET010000098.1:0-1606 GCA_964436975.1 uncultured Erysipelotrichaceae bacterium | reverse complement strand
TATTTCAGTAGAATCGCCTCTGTTTAAGTTGTCCACTTTATTGACGTAATAACAAAACGGCAGGAAGGCAATACAGAGGCAGTGATTGCGTATGCGGATAAAGGCAATGAAAGGCTTAGAAAGAGGTTCTACACACTTGTCATGAGGAATCGGAAAGCATATAACAAAGCAGCTGCTGCTGTTGCCAGAGAACTGGCAAGCTTTATCTGGGGAATGATGACCGACAATATCCACACTGTGCTTGCATAACCCATCAGAATTGCATCACTGATTTACAGCCTTTGATTCACAGCAAGCATGATTCAACAAGCAACATACAGATTCTCGAAGACATCTGGAAGGAGCCATCCGCTCATAAAAACGGACGGTTCAGCTATCTACGGGCAAACTATGATGGCACAGATTCATGTGATCCTCGATTTTAGACAGTAGAGCTGGCGGCGAAACCATTGACCTGTGGGGTGGGATCATAGATCCCTGATACACGTATAACAGAATGGCCAACTACCGCGAACTGTTACATGGACGGGACTCTTTCCATATGTCCTCGAGAAGAAAAACCAATGTCCGGAACATTCTCTTGACATCGGCCATTACATAACAGTTATAGTCCGCGTGGCTGTATTGCCTCTGATCAAAATATTCTTGCCGCCCTGTATCGAAATAGTGGCAGTTTGAGTAATGTCGTCTGTAACCTCTATTATATACTGCGTTCCGTCAGTTGGAGCGGCCGTTACCGCAGCCTGCAATTCGGCAAAAGTTGCTGCTGTCGCCGGATCAGCGGCTGTGCCGGATCCGGCCGCTTCAATTCCTTCGCTGGCTGGCAGCAGGCTTGCTGCTAAAGCCAGACTGAAAAACAGCGATATAATAATTTTAACCAGCCTGTTGAATTTAACCATAAATCCTCCTTGAACATTGACGAAGAACCTGTCTTCGCTGATTATGCCGGCTTCTGAAGCCTTTTATATAAAAACTATCAGGATTATAATCTGTACTATTCACAGCATCCCAATGATGCTGCTTATTCCTGCTTCGATTAGTCCGTACTTTTGTATAATGGCTTTGGCCTAATTGCTGGTATCAATTATTGAATGATCCTGCCATGCATATCTACGCAGATTATCATGTTTTCCGCTTATTTTGTCAATTTTATTGTATCGATACAATTTAATTCATATCTTTACAACACATATTTATGTGTTTACAGCATTTATCTGATTACGGTGTTTCCTTCCGGTGCTGGCCCAGACATAAAAAAAGGCCTGCTGCTTGCAGCAAGTCTTAACTGATACCGGTGCTTTGTTAACTGCCGGCTTATTTCGAACTGGTCGGAGCGACAAGATTTGAACTTGCGACCCCTTGGTCCCTAACCAAGTGCACTACCAAGCTGTGCTACGCCCCGCTGTCTTCTTCAGTCCGCTATTTATCTTACTTTCATTTTAAGGTCTTGTCAATTGATACCCCATTGCCGCCGGCCTGATCTATGAAACGAAAATGATAATGTCTCAATGAAACAAAAATGATTTTGTCCCAAGATAACTTGGCAAACACAAAACTATAGTAAGATATCTCTTTACAGCTGGAGGTATCGACATTGAGAAAGGTA
>CAYTET010000097.1:0-1861 GCA_964436975.1 uncultured Erysipelotrichaceae bacterium | reverse complement strand
CGCTGTTGGCTATTCAGATGCAGACTAAAGTTAAGAACTGCGCCATTCTGGATGCCGATATTACTGGGCCTTCCATTCCGCAGATGTTCGGGCTGACCGAGCGGCTGCAGGGCGATGAAAACGGCATTATCCCCGCCGAGACCTTAACCGGCATTGAAGTTGTTTCGACTAATCTGCTGATGGAAAATCCCGAGGAGCCGGTCGTCTGGCGCGGTCCGGTCATTTCCGGACTGGTCAAGCAGTTCTATTCGGAAGTTAACTGGAAGGACGTAGACTATATGTTCATTGATCTTCCTCCCGGAACCGGCGATGTCCCGCTGACTGTCTTTCAGTCTTTGCCCCTGGACGGCATCATCATTGTAACCACCCCGCAGGATCTGGTATCCATGGTCGTTAAGAAAGCCGTTCATATGGCGGAGAAAATGGATGTTAAGATCATCGGCATCATCGAGAACATGAGCTACGTGATCTGTCCCCACTGCAGTCAAAAAGTGGAATTATTTGGTCAGAAGCGCAGCCAGAATCTGGCCGAACAGCTTGGTCTGACCATGCTGGCCCAGCTGCCAATTGATCCGCAGCTGGCCCAAAGCTGTGATGAAGGCCAGATTGAAGAGGCCAAACGGCCTGATCTGTCTGCTGCCATTGCGGCTATTGAAAAGCTTTAAAGCGATTAAAACCGGCGGTCAGCCGGTTTTTTGCTGAAAAAAAGCTGCACGAGGCAGCTTATAATCACAGGTTTGAAAAGGCTATTCGTGGGAGCCTTTATCAAGGAAGATAAAGCCAAAGGCCAAAGCGGCCGCCCCGGCCAGGCCGGCTACTGACAGCAGGATGATCGCGGTGGCACTGAAACCCTTAGTCGCGGTGACCTCGGTTGAAGGGGTATCGCTGTTTGACGGGCTGTCCGAACTGCCGTCAGCCGTGCGCTGGATGGTGAACAGATAGGTATTGGTTGTCTTGCCGTCGGCCGCGGTAACCGTAACCAGAATCTGGCTGTTGATTTCTTCCCCGACTGAAACCACAGCATCGGGGCTTTCGGCTACCATCAGGGCCTTCAGATCATTATTGGAAGTAGTGGTGGTAACGGTGTAGCTGTTGTTCTTTTTTGTAAAGGCCGGTGACAGCGTGGCGTCTTCAAAGCCGGCGGAGGACAGATAGCTGTCGGCTGACACGGTCTTGGAAAGAGTAACCTTCTGGCTGAGATTGCTCAGGGAAACACTGTCGGTGGTATCTTCCGTATGACTTTCGGTAGCCTCTCCGGTACCCGGATCATAGGCATCAACAACCGTATGGGTATAAAGCCGGGTGGCCTTAAGGCTTTTGGCGGCAATGGTAACGGCTGAGGAAGACGAGGTGATTACCGCAAAGTTTATTTTAAACAATTCGGCTGCTGCCTTCAGGCACAGGGAATTATCCGCTGTCTTGGCGGAAAAGGTAATTGTACCGGCTTTCTTTTCGGTAAAGGTCACAGTCCAGCCGTTGGCCAGCACCGTTTTATTGATTACTTTAAGATCGGCCGTGCTGTAGGTGATGGTGCCGGTGATGGCAATAAGGCCTTTGGTATCGTTGGCATCATCGCTGCGGAAGGAGAATGTCGATACGACCATCCCGTCATAATAGCTGGCTGTCGACCCGCTGATGCTGCCGGCATTGGTGTCAGCGGCTGTGATGCTGACAGGCTGAATAAGGGCGGCCAGCAGCAGTATTGATATCAATAAAGAGATTTTTCTTTTCATGTTTTCAGCTCCAGTCACCATTCTATCATCATTAGGTAAATGACTCAACAAGTTGAAGATCAGGGCCGGATCAGTGTGGTTATCAAGTGATAATGTCTTAATGGTTATCAAGGGAAAATGTCCCAACC
>CAYTET010000096.1:0-2490 GCA_964436975.1 uncultured Erysipelotrichaceae bacterium | reverse complement strand
CCTACCGAACCGAACATGATTACGGTTCCGAAAGTTACGGCGGCGCTGATCCAGGCAATCAATGATGTAATGGTCATTTCAGTTCTCCTCCTGTCCTTTCCTGCGGAAAATCAATTGGTAGTTGATGAAGAATTCGCTGGCTAATACAAAGAACAGAATGATCCCGGTAATGATATCCGAGGCGTATTTGTTGAGGTTGAAATCGGACCGATCCATGTTTGGCCGCCCGAGGTCAGGGGCGCGGCCGCCGGCGGTCAGGGATGAAATAGTGTGACTGACACAGGCCACTTCCAGAAAACCGGCCAGACCGCAGATGGCTCCGGACAGGGCCATCGTGCGCATGATTACCTTGGAAACGTTGATGCCGGCATAGCGGGCGGTATTCTCGCTTTCACCCACAACCGTTATTTCATAGCCGTGCTTGGAGTATTTCAGATAGAAATAGATTCCCAAAGTGACAACCAGCACAATAATGACATTGATCAGATACTGCTGACCGGCCACTGAAAACATCCAGCCGCCCTTAGTAGCCGCATTGATGACACCGACCGAATGAGACTGTTTCTTATCCCAGATATCGATGAAAAATTCGACCAGCTGCAGGGCAACGTAATTCATCATCAGGGTAAACAGGGTTTCATTAGTCTTCCATCTGGCTTTGAAGACCGCCGGGATCAGTCCCCAGACAGCGCCGGCGGCAACACTGGCCACCGCCATTATTATCAGCAGCAGACCGGTCGGAATGGAATTGCCATAGTTGATCATCAAAGCCGCTGTAACCAGACCGCCGATCAAAACCTGGCCCTCGGCTCCGCAGTTCCAGAAGCGCATTTTAAAAGCCGGAGCCAGACCGACGCCGATGCACAGCAACAGCGACATATCCTTCAGGGTCACCCAGATGCGGTTGGTTGAGCCAAAGGCGCCCTTGATCATTGATGAATAGACATCCAGAGGGTTAAGATGGGTGACGCCGTTGATAAACAGCGCGCTGACCAGCAGCCCGGCCGCAACACAGCCCAGCCGGATCAGCCAGCCTTTCCACCAGACCATCTCGTCTCTTTTTTCCAGGCGGATCCAGGGAGTTCTGATCTTTTTGCCTGGTAATGTTTTCTCACTCATGCTGCCGCCTCCCCGTTGTTTTTCTGTAAATCCGTCATCAGCAGACCGACTTCTTCCTTGGTGGTGCTGCGGGCATCCAGCAGGCCGTTGACCCGGCCGGCGCACAGTACCAGAATCCGGTCGCTCAAAGCCAGCAGGACATCCAGGTCTTCGCCGACATAAATGACGGCGACGCCTTTTTCCTTCTGCTGGTTGAGCAGATGATAGATGGTATATGACTTATTGATATCCAGACCTCTTACCGCATAAGCCGTCATCAGCACAGTTGGCGAAGCGGCAATCTCGCGGCCGACCAGGACTTTCTGGACATTGCCGCCGGACAGTTTGCGCACCGGAGTATCCAGGGAAGGAGTCATGACATCCAACTCCTCGCGGATGGCTTTGGCTAAAGCGCGCGGCTTTTTCTGATTGAGAAAAGGTGAACGGCCCTTGTCATAATCCTTCAGCATCATATTGCCCACCATGCCCATAGATCCGACCAGACCCATGCCCAGGCGGTCTTCCGGAACAAATGACAGATGAACGCCATAGCTGCGGATCTGCCGGGGCGAAGCGCCGACCAGCTGCTTAGTCTGGCCATCGGGGCTGTCAAACAGAATTGAAGCCTGCGGATTGACGTTCTGCAGTCCGGCGATTGCTTCCAGCAGTTCCTTCTGGCCGCAGCCGGAGATGCCGGCAATGCCCAGAATCTGGCCGCTGTAAGCCGTAAAGGAAATGTCATCAAGAGCCTTGATGCCTTCCTGGTTGTAAACTGTGACATTCTTCACTTCCAACCGCTTGACCGGATTGACCGGCTGCGGCCTTTCGATGTCGAGGGTGACCTTCTGGCCGACCATCATCTCAGTCAGGGACAGTTCGGTGGTTTTGGCTGTCGGAACGGTCTGGATGAAGCGGCCCTTGCGCAGCACCGTTACCCGGTCTGACAGCTGGCGCACTTCGTTTAGCTTATGGGTGATCAGAACGATGGCTTTATTATCGGAACGCATATTGCGCAAAACGGTAAAAAGCTTTTCGGTTTCCTGAGGAGTGAGCACCGCGGTAGGTTCATCAAGAATCAGAATCTTAGCCCCGCGGTACAGTATCTTAACAATCTCCAGCGTCTGCTTCTGGGCAACGCTCATCTCATAAACTTTCTGGTCGGGATCAATTTCAAAACCGTATTTCCGGCAGATTTCCCCGACCTGCCGGCTAACCTGTCTGAGATCATAGCGGCCGGATCCCTTAAGACCGAGGATGATGTTTTCAGCCGCAGTAAAAACATCGATCAGCTTGAAGTGCTGGTGAATCATGCCGATACCCAGTTCAAAAGCATCATGCAGGCAGGTTATCGAAACCGGCTGGCCATCAACCAGAATCTGGCCCTCATCCGGA
>CAYTET010000095.1:0-2736 GCA_964436975.1 uncultured Erysipelotrichaceae bacterium | reverse complement strand
TGCTGGATGAGCCTTTGAGCAATCTGGATGCCAAGCTGCGTGTTGATATGCGCTCGGTATTAAAGCGTCTGCATCATGAAATGGGCACAACCATTATCTATGTCACCCATGACCAGGTCGAAGCCCTGACCATGTCAACCCGGATCGCCTTATATAAAGACGGCCGGCTGGTGCAGGTCGATCAGCCGCTGACGCTGTATGACAACCCGGTTAACCTGTATGCCGCTAATTTCATCGGCAACCCCAGCATTAACTTTGTCAAATGCAATGCCACCCAGACGGATTCCGGTCTGGACACCGACAGCGCATTGGGCCATATCAGTTTCCCGGCCGCTGATTTAACCGAAGCGGCTCCGGGCAAGGGCAGTTATGAAGCTGTTCTGGGCATCCGGCCCGAGCAGATCAGCATGGCGCGTGAAAAGAGTGAAGGCGCGGTGGCTGCGGTTGTCTATACCAGCATGCCTGCCGGCTCGGAAACTCTGATTACCGTGGCTATCGGCGATTTGCAGCTGACCGTCAAGGAACTGGGCTCAACCCACTATGCCTCGGATGAAACTGTCTATCTGAGCTTCAAGCCCGCCAAGATCAACGTTTATGATAAGAAGTCGGAGAATCTGATTAAGTATTGCCGTTAAACTAGGAAAAAGCGGGAAACCCGCTTCAATAAAAGGAGGAAATATTGCATGAATGGAATGAAGAAGCTGCTTGCTGTTCTTGTCACCATCGCTATGCTTGTAGGCATGACTGCCTGCGGCACCGGTACGGGTGGCGACAGCACCGGCGAACTGACGGATTGGGAGAAGTCTTCCAATATCTACGCCACTGATGAAACGGATGAAGCGTTGTATGAGCAGGCCATCGCCGAAGGCGGCGAAGTTACCCTGTATTCCATTTCTTCACGTTGCACCAAGGTTGCCGATGCTTTCATTAAGAAGTATCCGAAGCTGACCTGCACGGCGTTTGACATTTCAACCAACGAACTGATTGAAAAGGTCACCCGCGAGCACGAAGCCGGCCAGTATGTCGCCGACGTCGTCCACATCAAGGATATGGATGGGTCCATTTATCTTGAGTATGTCCAGAATAAGATTTTCTACAACTTCAAGCCGGCTGATATCTTTGCCCACATTGATTCCAAATATACCGCCACGGCCACTCCGCTTTATATCGAAATGACCCAGCTGTTCTACAACACTGTTGAATATCCCAACGGTTCGCCGGTTACCAACATCTGGCAGCTGACCGAAGAGCAGTGGAAGGGCAAGATTTATATGCAGAACCCGCTGGACAATGTGTCCTGGGGCGCCTGGATCTGCGGCTTTACCACCGGTGAAACACCTGATCTGCTGGCCAAAGCCTACAAAGAGTTATATGGTTCTGATTTAGTCTTATCCGATGGCTGTGCCAATGCCGGTTATGAATTCCTGAAACGGCTGGAAGGCCAGGATGTTATCTATGCTGCTTCCTCTGATGAAATTGCCCAGACTATCGGCACCTCCGATCCGAAGAACGGTTCGACCCCGATTGGCTTCTTTGCTTCTTCCAAGATCCGCAAAGCCGCCGATAACGGCTGGAACTTCAATTCCGTCAACCTGTATCCGACTAACGGCATTCCGGCCATCAACACGCTGTATGTTGTTGAAGGCTGCAAGCATCCCGCTGCCGCTAAACTGCTGATCCGCTTCATGATGGGCGGCATTGACGGCGACACTTCCGGTTATGATCCGTTTAATACTTTAGGCGGCTGGCCGGTACGTGATGACATCCCCGCGGCCGAAGGCTCAACTCCGTTTGCTGATCTGAATGTCTCGGATTTCATTCCTAACGACATTTATGAGAACTACAATACGGTTCGTGACTTCTGGCAGCAGCTTGCCTAAGCGCTGAGTATTTATTATTCTGGCAGTAAAATGATATGATAGGGGCGGCGGATTTTCACCGCCCCTTTATAACCGGAGGACCGCAATGAAAAACATCTTCTATGATAAAGAAACTAAAAAACGCAAGAGTCCTTTGAATATGTACGGTTTTTTGATGGGCATTGTCTTCATGGTAATTTATCTGGCGGTGTTTTTATTGCTGACAGACCCGCTGCACGGCCTGCAGATCAGCGGTCATACTTACTTAACAACCGCCCTGCATGCCGTCATAATGAGCATTGTTGGCACCGCTGTCTGTCTGCTGTTCTTCTTGCTGCCGGACAAAAGAATTGTTCCGGCTGGCTATGTCGGCCTGACGATAGTTGCGCTGATGATTGTCATCGGCGGTCTGCTGCTGGAAGAAGACGGCCGCAAGCTTATATTGCAGCTGTCACTGATGTACACGGCCGGCCCGGTAATTATCGGCAATCTGGCTGTCTGGCCGCTGTACCTGAAAGTAATGCGCTATAAGCAGAAAGACGGTGCCGGCCAGGATAATATGGCGGCCATGGTCAATAAGATTAAAAAAGAGAATAAGGAAAAACAAGTTAATAAAACGGCCGAAAAAGCGGACAGTCCGGAACCAGCTGTCAGTGCCGAAGCCGCCATGTTCGGGCCGGAAGGAGCCGATGTGGCTAATCCGCAGGGCAGCAAAACAGCCCAGGATGAGGCTTTTCTGCTGTTTGAAGACGAAGACGATGATGATGAGGGTCCAAAGTCGGAATGAAACTTCCTGATCAGGCCGGCGGCAATGGGGTATCAATGTCAACCGAAAATGAAAATGTCCCAAAAAAAGTCAAACATTAGCACTGTCAAT
>CAYTET010000094.1:0-2764 GCA_964436975.1 uncultured Erysipelotrichaceae bacterium | reverse complement strand
GTGGCCACTTAGGCTTTCTTGCCTTTTATAGGTCCACTTTGTCAACAGCCTGAGCATTGTCTTCCATGCTACCGGTTTTGCGCCCGTCTGGGGCACACCGGCCGGAACCGGCGATACAGCCCTGCTGCTGCTGATTGGCTATAACATTGAAATATGCTTTATGTTTGCGATTATGGGCATTGTCGTCTGTCTGAGCCTGCCGGAAGACTGCCAGAAAAAAATACTGGGAATACCCAACCGGATCTTCTATATCCTGGTCTACACTACCCTGGCGGTAATCATTGAATGCTTCCTTAATTACTCCGGCATTCTGACCTGGGAATACAGCTGGTGGAGCATTTCCTGCCCCTGGCTGATCTGGCTGATCGGCTATGCTCCTTTCTTCACCATGGCCTTTATTGTTCACGATATGAAGAAACGCAAAAATCAGCTGATTGCCCTGGGATGCATCTTTGGCGTTGATATTGTTCTGCTTGTGGTGTTTGGCGCTATGGGCTGGATGTAATAAAGACGATTCAAAGCATCAGTTTAAAAATTAGAAAGGTCCGGTGCCGCTGATGGTCGGATTGGGTACACTAATAAACGTTGCCGGCATTCTGGCCGGCGGTATAATCGGTCTGCTGATCGGCAAGCGGCTGGCCCCGCGCTACCAGCAGATTTTGATAACAGCCTTAGGCATCTGTGTAATCTTTTTAAGCATTGCCGGTGTCATGAAAGAGATGCTGACAGTAACCGAAGGAAAACTGGCCGTAAAAGGCACTGTCATGATGATTGCCTGTATGGTGGCCGGCTCTTTTATCGGCGAACTTATCAACATCGAAAAAGGGGCCGAGCAGTTCGGCCTCTGGCTGAAAAAGAAAGCCGATAAAAACGGCAGCAGCCGGTTTGTGGAAGGCTTTGTCAGCACTTCACTGACCGTATGTGTGGGTGCAATGACGATTGTCGGCGCCATCAATGACGCCATCTTCGCCGACTACTCCACCCTGCTGACCAAAACCCTGCTGGATACAGTAATTGTCATTATCATGACTTCATCTTACGGCAAGGGCTGTATCTTCTCCGCCATTCCCGTACTGGTGATTCAGGGCGGCTTCACCGCATTTGCCCGGCTGCTGCAGCCGCTGCTGACAACTGCGGCGCTGACCAACCTATCACTGGTCGGCTCGGTTCTGATATTCGGGGTCGGCATCAATCTGGCCTTCGACCGCCATCTGAAAGTGGGCAACATGCTGCCGGCGCTGCTGCTGGCTGTCATCTGGGCTTATGTGCCCCTGTTAGCCACCTTATAAAAAAAGAATATATATAATTCAAGGCCGGGCATCTGCCCGGCCTGTTTTCATTTATTTTATAGATCCAGCCGTTCAAAACGCTGCTGGCTTTTCCGCATGGCCAGCCAGCTGCCGGTGCCATAGATAACGATTCCGCCCAGCAGAATATACAGCCTGCCAATCTGGTTAAGACTGTCGGTGGCATTAAGCCAGCCCAGCCCGGGCAGAAAATGCATGGTTTCAGCCACTCCGATAATCAGAAAGGCCACTGCGCCAAAGACAAGGAATGGCTTGCCGACATTATAAGCCGTCTTGAAAAACATCCCCAGAAAAACGATGTTAAAGGCCGCAAATATCAGCATGGACCAGCCCAGATAGGCCATATTGGCATTCATTAGTGCATTATTCACATAAACCGTGTTGCCGCTCATAAACAGATAGCGCAGCAATGTCAGCAGTGCCATCAGACTCCAGGCGGCCAATTCAATGATAATGGTGAACAGATACTTTTCAGTGACAATATCCTTTTTAGCCACCGGCAGCATCACCGAAAAAGTAATATCATTATATTCCCGGCCATACTGGAAAGAATAGAAAATGCCCATGCAGACAAAGAAACTTCCCACCAGGATCGGATATCCCGGAATCAAAGTCATTACCGCAAACAGAATAAAGAAGTAGGTCAGCGGACAGGCGGTCAGCCGGAATTCCTTGTACAGCAGATTTCTCATTTAGTTTTCCTCCGCTTCCAGATGAACCATGATATCTTCCAGACCGGGCCTTACCGGGGCAAAGTCTGCAAACAGATTCTGATCAGCGGCGGCAATCAAGGCTGTTGTTTTAGTACGCTGCCGGCACTGGCCTAAAAGAAGACTGCGCTGATCGGCTGTTAGAATACCGGCCGGCGGAATATCAATCAGCCGGTAACTTCCGATAAAAGCATCCAACGGGCCGCTGCTCAGCAGCCGGCCCTTTTGAATATAGGTAATCTCATCCCCGCATTTGTCCAGATCGGTCGTGATATGGGTTGAAAACATGATGGCGCATCCTTTTTCAGCCAGGCTGATGAAGATCTCCAGCAGCTCTTCCCGGGAAACCGGATCCAGACCGCTGGTCGGTTCGTCCAGCAGCAGGAATTCAGCATGATGTGACATGGCCAGAACCAGATCAAATTTTACCTTCATGCCGGCGGAAAGATCCTGCAGTTTCTTAGCCGGATCCAAATTGAACCGCTCCATATAGCTTTCATAGGCAGTCTCATCCCACTGACTGTAGAACCGGCGGACAACGGCGCTTATTTCACTGAGCCGCCTTCTCTGATAGCTGGTCGTGCCGCCGCAGGTATAGCCGATCCGCTGCTTGATGGCCGGCTGGTTGGCCGCAAAGTCCAGCCCGAAAAAGGTGATCTGGCCGCCATCAGGATGCGCCAAACCCAGAATTGACTTGATGGTGGTAGTCTTGCCGGCCCCGTTGCGGCCGATCAGCCCCATAATGGT
>CAYTET010000093.1:0-2993 GCA_964436975.1 uncultured Erysipelotrichaceae bacterium | reverse complement strand
GCCAGGAGCAGGGCTTTGGGGGCGGACGGTAGCTTCATGTTTTCCTCCGATTGTAATAACTTACACTTTTAACCTCTGCCCGATTAATTTCACAAAGAGAATAATACCAATCAACTGATCTGAACTATTCCAGAGCCTCTGGTAAAAAACACAGGCGGAATCGGGCTACAGACCCGGCCGTTCAGCCTTCCAAAAAGAGATGCCACCCTGTAATAATCCCCGCAAGCAGCATAATTGCATGCCACCAGACCAAAACTATTCTATGAATAATTATTATCACAGTTCGTCCTGCCCGCAGCTACATAATCACCCATTTGGCCAATTATAGCAAGTTAAGCTGTTTCCCCTCTCAGAGATAATAGCAGTGTTTTTTCTCATCTTCGGTAAAATTTAAATCCCTCATTTTCCCTCGCGCTGATTGGCTTCCGGTTTATTTTGCGTTTCAAACATACCCGCGGGAAGTTAACGGTTTTATCCGTTTATAATCCCGGAGAAAGCGCTAAAAGACATGCCTGCTGCTAAATCATTGCTGTTTATCAGAAGCACTGGCGGCTTTCTTTTTATTCTTCGCCGCCTTTTTTTCGTCTTTCTTTTTCTTGGATGGAATGGCCAGAAAAACCACCAGGGCGAGAATTATCAGCAATCCGCTGGCAAAAAACGGATGGGAGCCAAATAAAGCCGCCGCCAGCCAGATATTCGCGCCAATTCCGACAGTCCCGATAATGATTGTTATTCCTCTGCCGACACTTTTTTCCAGTTCTTCAAGCAGCATAATGAAAGCAAAATCAACAATCAGGGCTAAAACGAAGCCATAATACCATTCATCAACCAGCACTGACACCAGTATCTGCTTTATGCTTTCCATTATTCATGTTCCCCCGTTTTGATAAAATGAAGCAGTTTATCAATATCTGTAAAATCGTCATAATCACCGGTTATCCCCTGCCGGTGATAAACAACGCCTTTCTTTTCATTGCGTTCAAGACATTCAAGCAGCTCTTCGCTGCCATACTGCCGAATGAAAAGAGTAAACGCATAGGGTTTTATCTTGGCCAGCAGACCTTTGCGGCACTGAATCTCGCTGCAGGCATAGCAGCCGGGAATATTTCTTTCGATAGAGCAGCGGCGGTTTTCACACCATTGCTTATCCGGACACTGTCCGCAGCCGCATCCTGCACAATGATCATTTTCGCTGCACAGGCAGCAGGCCAGCCCGCAGCGGGCAATTCCCAGCTCTCTTTTCATGGATCTCTCTCCGTTGTACCTCTTGAATCATTATAGCAATTTGGACAGCCTTTGCCACAGCCGCTGCCGCATTACTGGCTGTTTTGCTGCAAGCGGCCGTTTATCTACGGCTCAGTCAAGCATCTTCAGTAACTCAGCGATGTCTTTCTGAATAAGCGGCTGCATGCTTTCACTGTATTTTGCCGGATTTATTTTCTGCAGTCCCTGTCTGACGGCTTCATCCAGTTCCGGTCTGAACAGCACGGCAAAGCGCAAAGCCGCAAGATCCTGCCTGACAGCCGTTGGCTTTTCATCCGGCAGCCCCGCCATCATATCACCTATTAACCGGCGGAGTTGGCCTTCATCGTCCCAGCGGGCCTGTGCACACAGCAGTCTGAAGCCGCGCGTCCTGACAAAAGAGCGGTTGCTTTTCAGCAGGACAGCCATATCAGCGGTGTACTGATACAGTTCCGCCGACGCCGCTGACTTAACTTCCAGTTCTTTAAACCGGTCATAAGCTTTTTTGTCATCTTTTTTCAGCAGCGGTTCAATCAGTTTGTTCATGCCTGCTCCTTTGACCAGATTACTTTTCCTTTCCGGCCCGGATGCTGGCGCGGAATAATTATTAATCTTTCTGCTGTAAATATAACACACATCCGCCCGCCGGTTTAACAGGCGGACTGACTAAGACTCCTTTCGGCTAAAGCTACAAATAAAAAGCAGGCATTTTATTTGCCACAGGGCCGCCAGTGTGCTACCTTTATAGCGGATCTAACATCGAAATTAGGTTTGAGATGGAAGATGCGAACAACAGATACTACCTGCGTTTTTATACACAGACTGTTCAGCCGCGTCTTCCCAGGCGGCTTTTTATTTGCCGCAGGGAGAAAAAAATGGAAACTCGTGTCGCTACTATTGGAATTATTGTTGAAAACATGGAGTCAGTCGAACCGCTGAATGCCATTCTTCATGAATACGGCAGTTACATCATCGGCCGGATGGGCATTCCCTACCGCCATCACCGCATCAATGTCATCTGTATTGCGGTTGATGCCCCTCAGGACATCATCAGCGCTCTGGCGGGCAAAATTGGCAAACTTGAGGGCATCAATGCCAAAACTGCTTATTCCAACGTCGTGTTTGAAAATGAGTAAGCATATCGTAGGAACCCTTTACCCGCACCAGAAAATCTTATTAATCATCTTTCCCGTCGCCACTGCCCTGGCGGCCTTATGCATCGGCCGCTACCAGATTTCCCCTTTAGAGGTCTGGCATTCCCTGTGCAATAAATTTGGCGCCGGCTATTCTGTGACTGCCCAGACCGAACAGGTCCTGTGGACCATGCGCTTTCCGCGCATTCTGCTGGCTCTTTTAGTCGGAGCGGGGCTCTCCGTTTCCGGAACGGCTTTTCAAAGCCTGTTTTCTAATCCGCTGGCCACGCCTGACACTCTGGGGGTTGCTTCCGGAGCCAGCTTTGGTGCGGCTCTGGCTATTCTTTTAGGCTTCGGACTGCTCGGTATTCAGCTGACGGCCCTGCTATTCGGTATCGCAGCCGTGGCCCTGACCTATCTGGCCGGTTCCGGCAAAGGACGCAATGTAAACTCCCATGTTTTAGCCGGCATAATGATCGGCTCGCTTTTCTCGGCCCTGGTTTCCCTGGTTAAATACACTGCCGATACCGAATCACAGCTGCCTTCCATCACCTACTGGCTGATGGGCTCGCTGGCCGGCAAAAGCTACTCCACTCTTTTAATCGGGGCTCCCTTGAT
>CAYTET010000092.1:0-3068 GCA_964436975.1 uncultured Erysipelotrichaceae bacterium | reverse complement strand
CCCAATGCCAAAACAATCGAAGAGATTGCCGCTTTCCTGCATAAAGAACCTTCCGCCTTTGTCAAAACGCTTATCTATAAAGCTGATGATAAGTTTGTGGCCTGCCTGGTTAAAGGCAGCGATGAAGTAAACGAAACCAAGCTGGCCAAGCATCTTAAAGCCAGTGATGTGGTCCTGGCCAATCCGGAAGATGTTGAAAGACTGACCCGTGCCAAAGTCGGCTTTGCCGGACCCGTCGGTCTGGATATTCCGGTCATTATGGATCAGGATGTCAGTGCCATGGCCAATTTCATTGTCGGGGCCAACAAGACGGATTATCACTATGTCAACGTTAACCTGACTGACTTTACCCCGGCCGCGGTTATCGATCTGCGCCAGGTCAAGGAAGGCGATAAATGTCCCAACTGCGGCCAGCCGCTGCACTTTGCCAAAGGCATTGAAGTTGGCAACACCTTCAAGCTGGGAACCAAGTATTCCCAGGCCATGAACCTTTACTATCAGGATGAAAACCAGAAGCTTCAGCCGGTGGTAATGGGCTCATACGGCATCGGTGTCGGCCGGACTATGGCGGCTATCGTCGAGCAGAACAATGATGCCGACGGACTGATCTGGCCGCTGGCGGTAGCACCCTACCATGTAGCCATCGTCATTATTTCAACCAAAGACCCCCAGCAGAACCAGGCGGCCGCTGATATTTACCAGCGTCTGACTGAAGCCGGAGTGGAGGTTATCCTGGATGACCGCGATGAGCGGCCCGGCGTCAAGTTTAAAGACATGGAATTGATTGGCATCCCCATGCGCATCACCGTCGGCAATAAGATTGCGGAAGGCAACGTTGAGTTCAGGCTGCGCACCGAAGCTGACAATCAGATCATGTCCGTCGACCAGGCCGTTGAAAAAGCAATTGCCGCGGTTAATGAAGCACTGAAACACTGAAGAAAACCAGGCCGGCCTTATCCGCCGGCCTTTCGATGCCTCTGAAAGTGATAATTGAAATGAAAGAAAAGAATTGCTATACTGTTAAGGCAGTGCAGGTATCGTATAATGGCAATACATGACCTTCCCAAGGTTAGAATGGGGGTTCGATTCCCCTTACCTGCTCCAGCAATTATTCTTGCGCCAAAGCGCTTATAACCCGGCCCAAGCTGGGCTTTTTTATGCTTATAAGTTGCTTTCTTTTCTCCCAGACCTGTAGTTTACAGAAAAACACTTTCTTTGCGAACATGACGATTATTCTTTGACTTGCTTGTTTGCTCGTTACAGTCCCCTACAAAAAGAAACCAATTACGGGCGTTCAGACAGATTGTTACTCATTCGGATTTTCGAGTAAGTCTTCAATATGGCAACCAAGGACACGTGAAAACTTATACAGCGTTTGGGCCTGCGCCTTATCGATATCATTCACCCGCTGCTCGTACATTTGGATCGAGCGCAGCTTAACATTCGATGCCTCGGCAAGTTCACTTTGGGACATGCCACGGCTCAGCCGCAGCCGCAGAATTACAGGATTCATCCATTGCGCTGATGAACTGGCTGATGTCCATTTCGTGATATACCGGATACATCAGGACGATTTGAGATAAGGCAACCTTACAGATAATATCCTTAAACCGCTTATCAGAAAACCATTGATACTCCGCCAGCGCCCAGCCGGGTTAAATAAAGCCCCCTGCATATTGCTTAATCAGTAATCATAGTTATCCTAATCGGCTTTTTTCATGCTCTTACAACATAAAAACAGCTGATTGCCCGCAATGGCAAAATGGCTTTTTCAGCATGTTAAATCTATGTTAAGATTTGACCGTAATTTTGATGACCGTAAGACCGAGGTGAACTTCTATGAAATCAGCAAAAGGGATTGACGAAACAATTTTCTTTATCTTTAATGCCCTGTTTATTTCCCTTTGTGCCATCTCTTTTCTGACCCTGGCCCAACGGCCCATTCTGATTCCCCTGTTTATCATTCTTTTTATCGGCAGCAATCTATTGCCGTTCTATTCCAGCCAGCCTTCCGGCAGCCGCCGGATCCGGTTCTGCCGCCATGGCGCAAAGTGTCTGGAATTGTTTTTGATTTCGACAGCGATCGCTGTCGTCTATCACCTGATACTGGCCTTCCGCCTTATTCCGGGCAACTGGCCGGTCTTTGTAGGCAGTGCTGTTCTGGCCGTGGCGGTGGAGTCGGTGATCTTCTGGAATGGAATAATTACGGTTTACCTTACCTCTGTTCAGCTGGGTATAAAAAAGCGGGTGCTGGGAGTGTTTTTCGGCCTTGTTCCCATTGCCCACCTGATTGTATTATCCGGAATTATTCGCACCGTCAAACAGGAAGTAACCTTTGAAACCGCCAAAGAAATCCTGGACAGCAGCCGGAGTGACCAGAGCATCTGTGCAACAAAATATCCCCTTCTGCTGGTGCACGGGGTTTTCTTCCGGGATTACCGCTATCTCAACTACTGGGGCAGAATCCCCCATGAATTAGAGATCAACGGGGCTACTGTTTATTATGGCAACCATAAGTCAGCCGCTTCGATAAATGACAGCGCGGTCGAACTGACCCAGCGCATCATCAGCCTGGCAGAGCAGTCTAACGGGGGAAAAGTAAATATTATAGCCCATTCCAAAGGCGGCCTTGACTGCCGCTATGCCATCGCTAAACTGGGCATAGCGCCCTATGTGGCCTCCCTTACCACCATCAATACCCCGCATCAGGGCTGCCTGTTTGCCGATTATCTTCTGGATAAGCTGCCGGCTAAAACAGTCCATGGCATTGCCCAAACCTATAACTCTGCCATGGCCAAACTGGGCGAAGTCGATGCGGATTTTCTGGCGGCGGTAACAGATTTGACAGCCGCCCGCTGCACGGCGCTGGATAAGGAAATGCCGGTTCCGGAAGGCATTTTGTGCCAGAGCTTCGGCTCAAAGCTCAATGCCGCTTCCGGCGGCCAGTTTCCCCTGAACTACTCTTATACGCTGGCCAAATACTTCGATGGTTCCAATGACGGACTGGTCAGTGAAAAGTCTTTTCCCTTCGGCTCCCGTTTTACCCTGCTGACCACTGACGGCAAAAG
>CAYTET010000091.1:0-3195 GCA_964436975.1 uncultured Erysipelotrichaceae bacterium | reverse complement strand
TGACTAATTTCCACTTCTATTCCCTTGAAGTGGAATTTAACTTTTCACTTCAGGAAAATATTTTCATTGGCCAAATTGCTTGCAATAGTCGGCGGGCCGTCATAAAATGAAGTCGTAAGCAAGCCAAGAAGATATCAAGATCAAATTAACATACAGGGAGTTCAGCAATGAAAAACTCGGTTTTAGCCAACCAAATGGTACAGGGAGTAGCCCTTGTAGGGCAAGTGGAGTCAACTGCCACACGGGCAGTTGTTTCTTTGTGAGTGTTAATAAAGAGATGTTTTATTGAGCATCTCTTTTTTTATCCGCGATCTATAAGGTAAGGAGGTCTTAACCATGGATCAAAGAAGAATCGATGAGTTTATGGATGCTGCTACTTTAGGCAACATCAACAAAGTAGCCGAAGAGCTGGAGAACGGTATTGATGTCAATCAGACCGCTGAAGAAGGCCGGACGGCGCTGATGAAGTCAGCCCGGCGCGGCCGGCGGCAGGTTACCCAGCTGCTGCTGAGCAAAGGTGCCGATCCCAATATGGTCGACAGCAAGAAAAAAACAGCGCTGATGGGCGCATCCAAGGGCGGCTTTATCGACTGCGTCAATATGCTGCTGGATGCCAATGCCAATGTCAACTGCCAGGATGAAAACGGCCGGACGGCCCTGATGAGAGCCGCCTTCACCGGCATGCCGGAAGTTATCAGAGCCCTGCTTAATAAGGGTGCTGATGTCAATATGCAGGACACCAAGGGCCGCACGGCCTTAATGGAAGCCTGCAGCGCCGGTCAGATTGATATTATTGATATTCTGATTAACCACAGCGCAAAAATCGATCTGCAGGATCATCTGGGCTGCACCGCTTTAATGAGAGCAGCTCATCTGTCGCTGCATGATACGTATAAATCCCAGCAGATTGTTGAACTGCTGGTAGGCCGGGGAGCTGATACAGCCATCAAGGATCAGGATGGCCATATCGCGGCCGATTATCTGTTGGATACATGTGAAGACAGCCTGAAGAAGTGGCTGGCTTCGGGAGGAAAATGAAATGAATGATTATGCAGGCAAAGATGTTAAAAACGTTGTCCTGTTAGGCCATAGCGGCGCCGGAAAGACGGCGATTCTGGAATCAATGCTGTATAATGCCAAAATTGTCGACCGGTTCGGCCGCAATGTTGACAATACCAGCATTATTGATAATGATGCTGAAGAAGTAAAGCGCGGCATGTCAGTTTATATGTCACTGGTGCCGGTTGAATGGAACAATAAGAAGATAAACTTCATTGATACCCCGGGCTATGTCGATTTTGCCGGTGAGCAGACCGCCGGTCTGGCGGTTGCGGAAAGTGCCGTCATTGTCGTCAATGCCAAAGACGGGGTGCAGTCCGGCACCATGAAAGCCTTCCGGCAGGCCCTGTCCTATAAGCTTCCGGTCTTCTTCTTCATTGCCCATGGCGATGAGGAAAATGCCAACTTTGAAAAAACGGTTGATGAGCTGGTGGCGCACTGCCACGGCCTGCCTTTTGTCAGGCCGGTATTCAAGGATAAGAAACTGATCGGCTCGGTCAATGTCATTACGGAGAAATCCCACATCGACGGCGTCAGCGGCCCGATTCCCGAAGAGATGAAAGCCCAGGTCACCGATGATAACGGCAAGCTGCGTGAAGCCATCGCCATGACTGATGATGAGCTGACCGAGAAGTTTTTCAGCGGCGAGCCCTTCAATGAGGCGGAAAGCATCAAGGGCATGGGTATTGGCATGGCCAACGCGACAATCCATCCCATCATCTGCGGCAGCGCTACGGCCAATATCGGCATCAGCGATCTGCTGGATGCCATTGTCGCCTATGCGCCCAGCTATACCGATGAGAAAACGGTCAAGGCTTATGACGGCGCTGACCAGGAAATTGAAATATCCACCGCTGCCGATGCCCCGTTTTCAGCCTTTGTATTCAAGACGGTGGCCGATGCCTTTGCCCAGATCTCCTATCTGAAGATTACTTCGGGCACTCTGACTGTCGGCACCCCGGCTTACAATGTCAATAAAGAAGCCAGTGAAAAGATCGGCTCAGTGCTGGTCATGCGCGGCAGCAAGCAGCTGCCGGTCACTAAACTGGAATCCGGCGATATCGGAGCTGTCATCAAGCTTGATGATACTTCAACCAATGACACGCTGGCCACCAAGACGGATATCATAAAATTCAAACCGATCGTATTCCCGTCGGGCATGCTGGGAAAGGCCATCTGGCCGAAGACCAAAAACGATGAGGATAAGATGAGTGTCGGTCTGGCCAAGGTTCAGGTGGAAGATAAGAGCTGCAAGGTCATCAACAACAAGGAAACCCATGAAATCGTCCTTTACGGCATCGGCGACCAGCATATTGATGTCATCATCAACAAGCTGCGCAACCGCTACAAGCTGGAAGTCACCATGACGGAGCCCCGGGTTCAGTACCGTGAAACTATCCGCGGCAAGGCGGAAGTTGAAGGCAAGCACAAGAAGCAGTCCGGCGGCGCCGGCCAGTACGGCGATGTCTGGATCCGCTTTGAACCCAATCCTGATCAGGAAGAAATGGTTTTTGCCGAGGAAGTATTCGGCGGCTCGGTGCCCAGACAGTATTATCCGGCTGTTGAAACCGGTCTGCGGGAGTGCATGCAGAAGGGTGTGCTGGCCGGCTACAAAGTAGTCAATGTCAAGGCTACCCTGTATGACGGCAGCTTCCACCCGGTTGACTCCAAGGAAATAGCTTTCAAGATGGCGGCCCATAAAGCCTACAAGGCCGGCATGCCGCTGGCCAAGCCGGCGCTGCTGGAGCCGATTCTGAAGGCCGAAGTCACTGTTCCGACGGATTATGTCGGTTCTATCTATGGCGACTTCTCCAAGCGGCGCGGTCTGATCATGGAGCAGAAAGCCCTTGATGATGAAACAACCGTCATCGTGGCCGAGGTTCCGCAGGCTGAAATGATGAATTATGCTACCGAACTGCGGTCGATGACCCAGGGCAACGGCAGCTATGTACAGGAGTTTGTCCGCTATGACTTTGCCCCGGCCATGATTGCCGACAAGGTAATTGCGGCGGCCAAGGCCGATATGAAAGAAGAAGAAGAAGAGTAATGTTTGTCAAGGGGCCCCCGGGCCCCTTTTTGTTAGGCTGAAGTGAAAAGTTAAATACCACTTCACTGCTGACGAAAAAGAAGTGTCAG
>CAYTET010000090.1:286-3785 GCA_964436975.1 uncultured Erysipelotrichaceae bacterium | reverse complement strand
TGAAAACGATCCGTTTGCCCATCTGGACACCCAGGGCGTCGGCAAGCTGATAAAGATGGCTGTCGAAGGCGGCCGCAAGACCCGTCCGGACATTGTTCTGGGCATCTGCGGTGAGCATGGCGGCGATCCGGCTTCCATTGATTTCTGCCACCAGATTGGTCTGACTTATGTCTCCTGCTCCCCGTACCGGGTTCCTATTGCCCGCTTAGCGGCGGCTCAGGCGGCGGTTAAGTTTGCTCCGGTCAAAGCCGCAGCCAAAAAGCCCGCGGCCAAGAAAGCCACTGTCAAGAAAGCCGCTGTCAGCAAGACCGCTGGCAAAAAAGCTGCTGTCAAAAAGACAGCCGCCAAGAAAGTATCCAAAAAGAAATAAACTGTAATATTTAAAAACCACTGCCTGAACAAATAATTCAGCAGTGGTTTTTTAGTGGAAAGGTTTCAGATACAGCCCGCTTATTTCACCCCGTTCAACCTGGTAGCGGCCGGCCGGGTTCATATTGAAACTGTAGACACAGCCGGCCCGGTATTCCAGACTGCGGTAGTTGATGATATTGGCGGTCCAATGGTCCGCAATAACGACGCCCCGGTCAGCCAGCTGCTTAAGGTAGAGCCGGCCGGTGTCGGTAAAGCCTAAGGGTCTGATCCGGTCAAGTGCCGGCAGGCTGCTGACTTCCTGCTTGCTGGTCTGAACAGCCAGATGGCATAAAGTGCGCTGGATGCGGGCTTTCGTATAGCGGCGGCTGACGGCCGCGCTGATAAAACTTTCATAGTCGTTGTGGCAGCCGGCCAGCTGGCAGAGATGGTTTTCAATGCCTTCATCCATTAAGAAAATCTTGCCAAGATCGGTCCGGCTGTGCGTCAGCAGCAGTGTACGGACATAAGGATAAAGGCTGTCCCAGCTGGGCGAGGGGTAGTTTTCCAGCTGGCGGGCCATAACCGTGGCGCTGCTGACATCTTCATGCCGGCAGACGGCCTGCCGGATGGCGGCGGCCGAAGGGTAGGTCACATTCATATCTGCCGAGGCATATCCGGAAGTCCGCTTGACAAGATGCGGGGTGATGGCCGGATAGTGCTTAAGTTCTTTTAAATAGGCCACGGCCAGAATATCATTGGGACCGTAGCTGTCAGCCAGCATGCCGTAGCTTTTGGGATAGGAATAGCCCTGGGCCATATTGGCGCGGAAATTATCCACATTAAAGCTCATCTCGCTTATTTCCCTTAATTCTTCCATATTGCCGGTCTCGCTGCCGAAAACCAGATCGGAGATGCCGGCCAGGGCCAGCAGGTCAATGGCAAAGCGGGCAAACTGGGAAGCCGCCTGAACCGCACCGATGAAGGGCAGTTCGATAACCAGGTCGACACCGTTAGCCAAAGCCGCTTTGGTCCGCTCCCATTTGTTGATGATGGCGGGCTGGCCGCGCTGGACAAAATTGCCGCTCATTACCGCGATGATGACATCGCAGCCGGTAATGGCTTTGGCCTGCTGCAGCTGATAGATGTGGCCGTTATGAAAAGGATTGTATTCTGCCACAATTCCGCAGGCCTTCATCGCCAATCACCTCACAGTGATGTCATAATAGCATGTTCTTTTATTCCTGTCATTTTTTTGATACAATGGTAAAAAGAATCATCGAGGTAACCAATGACAAAGAAAAATCATATTCATATGTTATCATCGGACGGCAAGCTTCCGATATATGCCAATCTGTACGAACCGGAAAATCCCAAGGCTGTTGTTCAGATTCTGCACGGCATGGCTGAACATAAAGAACGCTATGACGAGATGTGCAATGTTTTGGCCAAACTAGGCTTTGTGGTAATAATCGCTGACCACCGCGGCCATGGCGAAAGCTTCAGTGAAGATATTCCGCTGGGTTATTTTGCGGATGAAAACGGCTGGATTGTCAATCTGCGCGATCAGAACATGTTTTCCCAGGCGGTAAAGGAAAAATACCGCCGGCTCCCGTTTTTTATCCTGGGCCATTCCATGGGCTCCCTGTTTGCCTGCTCCTATCTGAAAAGATATGAAGATGTTATGGACGGCATGATTCTGTCCGGCATGCCGGCCTACAACAAGGCTGTTCCGGCCGGCAAGAACCTGTGCGGAATCGTCTGCAAGACCAAAGGCAAAAAGGGCCACAGCAATCTGGTGCGCAATATGGCTGAAGGCGGCTATATCAAAACCATCAAGAATCCCAAGACCCCCTATGACTGGATCAGCTACAACGAGGAGAATGTCGCCGCGTATGCCCAGGACCCTCTGTGCGGCTTCCCGTTTACCAATAAAGGCTATGCCGACCTGATGGACGGCATGATGGACGTGTTTGCCCGAGAGGACTGGCGGGTGCTGAAACCGCAGCTGCCGATCCTGTTTATTGCCGGCCAGGATGATCCCTGTGCCGATGTCCCCAAGGGATTTGAAAACTCGGTAAACACCCTGATGAAAGCCGGCTATGAAAACATCGAAGCCCAGGTTTACGAGAATATGCGCCATGAGGTGTTCAATGAGCAGCAAAGGGCTATCGTGTACAAGGATGTTGTCAGCTGGCTGAATAACCAGCTGAAGAAAAAGCAGGAAGCGGCGGAAGAAAAGCCGGCCGCCCCCAGCCAGCCGGAAGAGGCCCAGCAGTAAAAAAACACCGCAAAAATAGGGGGCTGTGCCGCCAACTAATCGTTGACGATAGCCGTTTATTGCGGTAGAATGTTAAGGCTGTATCGCAAGAGGTGATTGCTATGGAATATACACGCACCGCATTGTTACAGTTGCCGGGTCAGCATCTGACCTTCGATGAGAAAATCGATTTTCTTCCAGAGTCCTTTCCGGCTGATTCCCGGCTGAAAGGGGCCCGGAATATCCGGGTGCAGGGTGACGGACGCTATGTTGAAGATCAGCAACGGCTGTATCTGCATCTGCATGTTACCGGAAACATGGCGGCCAACTGTGATATAACAGGCGAGTTGGTTGAAATGCCGCTGGACACGGAAAGCGATGAAGTATTCAGTTTCGGTGACGAAACTGACATCGACATTGTCTGTGCCAGAGACGGCGTCATCCGCCTGGATCCCAAAATACTCGAACTGATTTATCTTGAGGTGCCGATTAAGGTCGTCAAGCCAGGTCATATCGATTATCCGTCAGGCGACGGCTGGGCCGTCGTCAGCGAGGAAGAATACGCCAATGAAAAGCGTATCGATCCGCGCTTAGCCATTTTAAAAGATTACAAGCCACACGATGAATAGGAGGTGCGAACATGGCAGTACAGCAGCGCAGAGTTTCAAAGACGAGAAAGAATAAACGTCGCACGCATTATAAGCTGACAGCTCCGACATTGGTAAAATGCCCTAACTGCGGCGAATATAAGTTGCCGCATCATCAGTGCGAATGCGGGCAGAAGTAGTCCGCTGATCAATCTTTTGAACCCTTAAGCCGTCTTCAGACGGCTTTTTTTGGCCTATTTAGCCGAATTATTGACAAAAGCAGCCTTAAAATGCTGTTTTTTGT
>CAYTET010000090.1:0-276 GCA_964436975.1 uncultured Erysipelotrichaceae bacterium | reverse complement strand
AAAGCCTGATTTGCTAATATAGTGGTGAAAAGTGGCGATAAGTGTCACAAAGTGGTGAAATAGCAATGTTTATCGGAGAGTACTGGCATAACATGGATAACAAGGGGCGCATTGCCGTGCCGGTCAAGTTCCGCAGTGAACTTGGCAGCACTGTCATTTTGACGCGCAGCCTTGATAACTGCCTGGCTCTCTACACCATTGCCAGCTGGCAGAAGAAAGCCGAAGAGCTGATGAGTCTGTCCTTTAACCAGCACGAACACCGGCAGTATATCCGCT
>CAYTET010000089.1:0-4311 GCA_964436975.1 uncultured Erysipelotrichaceae bacterium | reverse complement strand
TCAAACGATTATCAAAAAAATCACCCATTTTTTCAAGCATAATAACATCTCCGTTCTGTGTTTCACTCTACACAAAATATAAATACCCTTACATGGGTACGCTCTGTTATTTCAAAAACAGCGACAGCTTCATTCCGATGCTGCCGCTGTTTGCTCCGTAAATTATGCGATTTTTCTACCTCTGCACAAATCCTGGCACCATTTGATGTAGATTTGATGTAAAGATGTAGTTTTCGGGCTTTTACAAAGTCCGCAAACCCGCATAAACACTGGGTTTCCGGCACTTTGTTCAGTCGATGGGTTTCATTGTAGGGAACAAGAGCACTTCTCTGATGGTATCAGCGTCGGTTAGCAGCATTACCAGCCGGTCGACACCCATTCCCAGTCCGCCGGTCGGCGGCAGGCCGTATTCCAAGGCTTCAACATAGTCGACATCCATCTCCGCCGCTTCGTCATTGCCTTCCTTCTTTTCTTTAATCTGGTTTTCAAACCGCTGCCGCTGATCAATCGGATCATTGAGTTCACTGAAAGCGTTGCAATATTCGTGGCCGTCAATGAATAATTCAAACCGCCGGGTAAAGCGGGGATCTTTTTCATCTTTCTTGGCTAACGGTGATATCTCAAGAGGATGGCCGTAAATAAAGGTCGGCTGGATAATCTTATCCTCGCAGAACTGGCCGAAGAATTTGTCAATGACATGACCGTATGTCTTCTCATGCGCCGCCAGTTCGACATGGTGCTGTTCAGCCAGTTTTACGGCTTCTTCATCACTGCTGACATTCCAGAAATCAACGCCGGCATATTCCTTGACGGCATCAACCATATGCAGTCTTCTATAAGGCCCTTTTAAATTAATGGCCGTGCCCTGATAGGTAATATCGGTATGACCCAGTACTTCATTGGCCACACTTTCAATCAGCTCTTCCATCGTCTCCATCATTCCATCCAGATCCGAATAGGCAA
Organism: uncultured Erysipelotrichaceae bacterium; assembly: GCA_964436975.1. Taxonomy (GTDB): domain Bacteria; phylum Bacillota_I; class Bacilli_A; order Erysipelotrichales; family Erysipelotrichaceae; genus CAYTET01. The sequence goes on along the minus strand of CAYTET010000089.1, from coordinate 3,348 downwards.
TATACGCCTCAACGGTAGTGAATTCAGGATTATGCATGGTGTCCATGCCTTCGTTGCGGAACAGCCGGCCAATCTCATAGACCCCTTCCATGCCTCCGACAATCAGCCGCTTCAGCGGTAGCTCCGTGGCAATCCGCAGATAGAAGTCCTTGTCCAGGGCATTGTGATGCGTAATAAACGGACGGGCATTGGCACCGCCTAAAATAGGCTGCAGCACCGGGGTTTCTACTTCTACCAGACCGCGGCCGTCAAAGTAATGCTGAATAGCCCGGATAATCCTAGGCCTGGCAAAAGCAATATTGCGCGCTTTCTCGTTGGAAATCAGATCAAGATAGCGTCTTCTGAATCTTTCTTCCTTATCGGTCAGCCCATGGAATTTTTCCGGCAGCGGCCGCAGGGCTTTTGTCAGATGGGTATACTTGCTGGCAAGTACTGACAACTCCCCGCTCTGGGTGCGGAAGACCGTGCCTTCAATGCCGACAATATCACCCATATCAGCAGCTTTGTATAAGGCGTATTCATCCTCACCCAAAACCTCTTTCTTGCAGAGAATCTGAACCTGGCCGTCCTTGTCCTGAATGTGCATAAAGCCAATCTTGCCCATGGCCCGCTTGGTCATTATCCGGCCGGCTATGACAACTTTGGCATCAGCCGCTTCCAGTTGGGCAGCATCCATGCCGCCATACAGCTCGTTGATTTTTTTACTGTTGGAAGTGCGCTTGAAAGCATGTCCGAAAGGATCAATGCCCCGGGCCTTCAAATCTTCCATTTTCTTCCGTCTTGATAATTCCTGATCACTTAATTTTTCTGTCATATTTATAGTCCCCTGAGTCCAAAGAATTATACAATAAAAATTGATTTAGTGATAGACTGAAAGGGTGAAAAGAGACCATTGTCAATGTTAAAGATCCTGATTGGTTTAGCAGTTGTCCTTATTGATGTCGGATTTGATCTAAGTCAGGTTAATCTGGGCAGTGGGGTGGCAGAGGTTCTGCCTGATTTTATCGGTTACCTTCTGATCCTGTGGGGCAGCGGTGATATTATGAATCAGAACTGGCGGTTCTCCAAATACCGCTGGTATACTTTCGCTCTTTTTATCTTCAGTCTGATTGTCGCAACGATCCGTCTTTTCATGGACCATAACGGACTGACAATGGGTATTGTTGATTTTATCGGAACCCTGGCTCTGCACGGGCAGATGATCATTATCCTGAAAGCCTTTGATGATATCGACCAGTCCCTGGCCCTGAGGGCGGCCCTGCGTTCGGCTATGGCCATGCTGGGAGTGGCCCTGTTGTGTGAAATAGGGGTCTTTGTCTGCAATTACGTTCATCCTTCGTGGATGCTTTATGCTGTTTATCTGACTATGGTGCAGATAGTTGCTTACGGATATATGTTCATCAAGCTTTTCCTTTTCTACCGCAGCTGGCATAATGCCACCAAATAATCATGAAAACAGTGCCCCGTCAAAAACTGATCCTGCTGGCTGTACTGGCTTTACTGCTGGCGGCTTCAATAGCCGTTTTAGTGCTGCAGACCCCTTATGCCATCATTATCAACGGCGCCCGGGATCTGACAATCGCGCTTAACCAGCCTTACCAGGATGCCGGCGCCCACGTTGTTTTCAATGCCGGAACAGTCATCACGGAAGGAAGTGTTGACAGTTCGGTGCTGGGAGATTATCAGATTTCTTATCATTATAACGGTTTTACCCGGACCCGGACTGTTCACGTCTGCGATCAGACAAGCCCGGTGCTAAGTTTAAAAGGCCATGACGCCTATATCTGCCTTAACGGCAGCTATGAAGAATACGGCTATACGGCTGTTGATAATGTTGACGGCAATATTGAAGATTGCGTCTCAATTGTCAGCAATGTCGACACAGCCAAGCCGGGTGTCTACCAGATTAAATACCAGGTCAGCGATAAGGCCGGCAATAGCGCTGCCGCTGTCCGGTCCGTAACTGTCAGCAGCCGCGACATACTTAATGAAGAAGTCAGCCAGTTTAATCTGGACGGCCTTTTTACCGACACCATCATCCAAAGCGATGAGCAGCTGGCAGCGGACTGTTTTGTTTTAGCCGGTGATGAAACGATCGGCGGCTTGGCTTATCACGGGGTTATCAGTCTGGATGAAAATTTGTGGACTAAGACCCAGCTGACTCCGGCCAGCATCGGTGCATCAAAAATGAACGTCGCCGGTCAGCCGGCGCAGACCTTCTATGAACTGCTGGCGGATAGAAAACCTTCATTGGTATTTTTGCTGATCGGTACCAGTGAAACAGCCGACTGTTCGACTGATGAATTTATTCAGGAATATGAAAAGGTCATCGCGCCGATGAAAGAAGCCAGCCCGGATACCGTCTTTGTTGTGCTATCAATGCTGCCGGTCAGTGCGGAAGCTGACAACAATGCCCTTAACAAAAAAATTAATAGCATTAACTATTTCCTATGCCAGCTGTGCGCTAAATATGAAATCCGCTTTTTCGATGCGGCCCGTCTTTTAAAAAGTTCTGACGGCGCCCTGGCGCCTGCTTATCAGACGGCCGATGGAATTCATATCAACTCAACCGCTGATCTTGTAATCGTCAACCGCATCAAAGAAATAGTCAGCGAATAATACTGAGCCATTTTATGCCATTTCAGCTTTCAAAATGATGCTGATCATGACAGATGAAATCAAAATGCTCTTTTTATTTTTGCTGAAGGAAAATAGAAATATTTGAATATTGTGAAATTGTAATATATACTGACAATAGAAAAGGTTCTTTAAAATAAGGCATCACCAAATATAATTTGTTTATATAAAATTATTAGATGCAAATTTGATTTGCCAAACAGGAGGAAACTATAATGGCAGAAGCAAAAAAGGATGTAAAAAAAGCACCTGTTAAAAAGGCAGCCGCTAAGAAACCCGCAGTGAAAAAAGCTGTTGCTAAAAAACCGGCAGCCAAGAAAGCCGCAGCGAAGAAACCGGCCGCAAAAGCAGTAGCAAAGAAGCCCGCCGCCAAAGCAGCAGCGAAGAAACCCGCAGCAAAGAAACCCGCTGCCAAGAAACCCGTTGCCAAGAAACCCGTTGCCAAGAAACCGGCCGCAAAAAAAGCAACAGCCAAAGCAACAGCGAAAAAAGCTGTCAACAACGCTAAAATAAAAGTCAAAAAAGTCGTTGCAAAGGCTGTCGAAGACATTAAGAAATAAATCATAACTATAACTGAAAGAACAGCTGATATCAGGTGATGACCCCTCAACAGGAAAGATATCAGAATCTTCAATTACAGACCGGATCCGACCAATGCTGAAGTGAAAAGTTAAATACCACTTCACTGCTGACGAAAAAGAAGTGTCAGTA
>CAYTET010000088.1:934-4538 GCA_964436975.1 uncultured Erysipelotrichaceae bacterium | reverse complement strand
GTTTAATAATGATACTACTCTTTCCAAACTGGTATCCCGTCCGGATGACTATATCAGTTACACCTACAATATCTATGATCGCTTAGGCTATCTGGATTATATGACGCAGAATGACCTGTGCCGGCTGGAAGCCGGTGATCAGTATTCGGAATGTGTCAAGCAGGATTCGGCTGTTTTTAATGAGATTAAAACCGAATATGAGGCTAAGGGCTATACCTTTAATACTTTTACGACCGGCTATGCCTGGTGCAGCCGCGATTATTCACCGCTGGAAACAGTGGGGCAGTTCTTCGCTAATCTGGTTCATATTGACAATGTCAATGATGTTCAGGATGATGACAATGTCGATATTGAACGCAAAATCTATGTTGGAAAAGACAATAACGGCGTCGTGGCACTGATGTGCAGCGGCTGTGAACATAAATACCTGATTTATTTTGACGGGAGCTTCCCGTTCATTCATTTCAATTTCATGCATCTCAACTTCGGCTATTCCTATCCGGACTTTGCCGGTCAGAAGGTGCAGGATGTCATCAACAGCGGCCAGGGAACCTATAAGCAGTCCGAGGTTACTTTTGACACGGGACTGGTGTCAAGTTCAGCGGTAAATATCCATTCCTGCCGCTATAAGGCGACTTCAACCCTGGATTCTATGGATGCCAAGAAATTTGTTGACAACTATGCAGACTGCAGCAGTTATTACACTGATCCGTCAATGGTTTCAACATCCTATATCTTCGGCATTGCCTCTTTGATACTGGCCTACATCATTGCAGTGCCGGCCGGCATCACCATGGCCCAGAAGAAGGATAAATGGCAGGATAAGCTGGGCATCGTCTACATTAACTTCATGATCTCGGTTCCGTCTTTGGCCTTTATCTATCTGGTCAAGCTTTTAGGCAACAACCTGTTCAAGCTGCCGGATAAATTCCCCATCTACGGATTTAGCGATCTGCGATCGTACATCCTGCCTATTGTGATACTGGGTTTAATGTCGACTTCAGGCACGATGATCTGGCTGCGCCGGTTCATGGTTGACCAGGCCAGCAGCGACTATGTCAAATTCGCCAAGGCCAAGGGTCTTAACCAGACGGAGATTTTCCGCCACCATATCCTGCGCAATGCCATCATACCCTTTGTCAACTCGCTGCCTTCCAACATCGTTCTGTGCATTTCCGGAGCGGTCATTACGGAGAGCGTCTTCTCCATACCCGGCATGGGCAAAATGCTGCCGGATGCCATCAAGGCCAGCAACAACAGTGTCATTATCGCGCTGACGTTTATCTTCACGTCACTGTCAATCTTCTCGCTATTGCTGGGTGATATTCTGATTACTTTCGTCGATCCCCGCATTCAGCTGACGTCGAAAGGAGATTCCAGATAACATGAGTGAAACTGTTATTAAAAACACCGCCGCTGCGGTAAGTGAAGAAGAAGAAAACAAGTTTGTCTTTGTGCCTCTGGAAGCTGAAGCCTCCGAGCATATTGCGGCTCCGGTCTATTCCTACTGGCGTTCGGTTTTCCGCCGTTTCTTTTCAAACAAAATAGCTATTGTCATGCTGGCAATCTCCGCCATCATCATTCTGATGTCTATCATCCAGCCGATGTTCTCCGGCTATGATGCCGGAGCAACCCCTGATACCATCAATCAGTTTGAAACCCATTTCAACTGGCCCAGCGCCCAGTACTGGTTCGGCACGGATAAAGTCGGCAACTCTTTGTGGGATGTCGTCTGGGCCGGAACCCGCACCAGTCTGATGATTGCCTTCAGCGCCACCGCCATCACGGCCGTTCTGGGTGTTATTGTCGGAGCTTACTGGGGCTATTCCAAGAAGGCTGATATCGTGCTTCTGGAAGTCTACAACGTTATCTACAATATTCCCTATACCCTGTTTGTCATGGTTATGATGTACATTCTGGGCCGCGGTGTCGGCACCCTGATTTTCACTCTGTCCTGCACCTCCTGGCTGGGAACAGCTTACTTTATACGCGTTCAGGTCATGATTATCCGTGACCGTGAATACAATCTGGCTTCCCGCTGTCTGGGCACTTCAACCTGGAATATCGTCAAGCACAACATTCTGCCGTTTCTGGTCTCGGTCATCGTCACCACGGTTTCCCGTGACCTGCCCAGTTTTATCTCCTACGAAGTATTCCTGTCTTATTTGGGAATCGGCTTGAAGACGGATACCGCCTCTTTAGGGCGGATGATTCAGGATTATGCCCAGTATATGCAGTCCAGTTGGTATCTGTTCTGGATACCGGTGGCTATCAGTGCTTTGATTTCAATTTCACTTTATGTGGTCGGGCAGACGCTGGCTGACGCCTCGGATCCCCGTACCCATATGATTTAAGGGAGGACAGGAAAAATGGAAAAAAATGTAATTCTGTCCGCCCGGGATATTGAAGTTCAGTTCAGGGTCAGAAGCCGTGTTCTGACGGCTATCCGCAATGTCAGTCTGGATCTGTATGAGAATGAAGTTCTGGCCATTGTCGGTGAATCCGGCTCCGGCAAGAGCGTCTTTACCAAGACGTTTACCGGCATGCTGGAAGAAAACGGCAGTGTCACCAACGGTGAGATATGGTTTGAAAATGAGAATCTGCTGGAGAACAAAAATGATGCCGGCTGGGAGAAGATCCGCGGCAAGAAGATTGCCACCATCTTCCAGGATCCGATGACCTCGCTTAATCCGGTCCGGACCATCGGCTACCAGATCAGTGAAGTAATCATGAAGCATCAGAACAAAACCAAGGAAGAGGCCAAGAAAATCGGCATCGACCTGATGGAAAGAGTCGGCATCACTGATGCCGCCAACCGCTTTGACGAGTATCCGTTCATGTATTCCGGCGGCATGCGCCAGCGTATCGTTATCGCTATTGCTCTGGCCTGCAAGCCGCGGATACTGATCTGCGATGAGCCCACCACGGCACTGGATGTCACCATCCAGGCCCAGATCATTGAGCTTATCAAGGAGCTTTCCAAGGAATACGGCTTCACAACGGTTTACATCACCCATGACTTAGGCGTTGTTGCCAATGTGGCTGATAAAGTAGCGGTCATGTATGCCGGTCAGATTGTTGAATACGGCACCGTTGAAGAAATATTCTATACACCCCGTCATCCGTATACCTGGGCGCTGCTGTCAAGTCTGCCCCAGCTGGGTGTCAAGGGCGAGGATCTGTATGCCATCACCGGCACGCCGCCGTCATTATATGACAAGGTGGTCGGCGATGCATTTGCCCCGCGCAATCCGTATGCCATGAAGATTGATTTTGAAGAAGAACCTCCGTTTTTCCAGATTACGGCGACCCACAAGGCCAAGACATGGCTGCTTGATCCCCGGGCGCCCAAAGCTGATCCGCCCAAAGCGATTCAGAATCTGCACCAGCGGTTGAGCAGCATGGTTGGGGAAGGAGGTACTTATCGTGGCTGATGAAGTAAAAAAAGAAGCTGCTGAAGAAAAGGCAGCCTACTCTGACGATCAGTTTTTGTCCGTAAAGAACATGGTTGTTACCTACACCAACGGCAAGAAGAAATTTGAAGCCATTCATAATATTTCCTTTGATGTTGCCAAAGGTGAAACGTTTGCCCTGGTCGGTGAAT
>CAYTET010000088.1:503-924 GCA_964436975.1 uncultured Erysipelotrichaceae bacterium | reverse complement strand
TTTCTCTACCGCCTCTTTTGCAGAATCGAACGGCTCATGCTGTACTAATTGAATTCCTTGCGAATTGAAAATGAGCGTATAACCTGCAATTCCGGTTGCCGATTGATATGCTCGGGAAAAACCACCATCGGCCGGGCCATTATCCGCATCCTGCCTCTGTCGGGCGGTGAAGTCTGGTTTAAAGGCAAGAAGATCTCCGGAAAGATTGGTCATGAACTGGATAAGTTTGTCATCCGCAACATGCAGATGGTCTTCCAGGATCCGGCGGCTTCCCTTAATGAAAGAGCCACTATTGACTACATCGTTTCCGAAGGCCTGCATAACTTCCATCTGTACAAGGATGAAGCTGACCGTCATGCCAAAGTCGTCAAGGCTTTAAAGGATGTCGGTCTGCTGGAAGAGCATACCACCCGCTATCCCC
>CAYTET010000088.1:0-493 GCA_964436975.1 uncultured Erysipelotrichaceae bacterium | reverse complement strand
CTGCGCCTGAATGAGAAGACCTCGGGCGACGTGCTGTTCAATGGGGAGGAGATTTTTGACCTGGGCAGTCAGGAGCTGCGCAAAAAGCGGCCCAGGATCCAGATCATCTTCCAGGATCCCTACTCCAGCCTGTCCCCCCGCATGCCCGTGGGCGAGATCATTGGCGAAGCGGTGAAAGAGCACGGAATTGTGCCCGAGAACGAGTACGACGAGTACATCACCCACATCATGCAATCCTGCGGCCTGCAGGCATACCACAAGGACCGCTATCCCCATGAGTTTTCCGGCGGCCAGCGGCAGCGTATCGGCATTGCCCGGGCCATGATTATGGAGCCGGAAATGCTGATTGCCGATGAACCGATTTCTGCTCTGGATGTTTCCATCCGGGCCCAGGTCTTAAACCTGCTGAAAGGTCTGCAGCGGGAAAGAGGACTGACAATCATCTTCATTGCCCATGACCTGTCGGTTGTCCGCTATGTGTCTGACCGGATTG
>CAYTET010000087.1:0-4920 GCA_964436975.1 uncultured Erysipelotrichaceae bacterium | reverse complement strand
CCAAACAGATCGGCACTGTTCAGGCAGTCAGCGTCCTGCCATAGTTTTTTCCAGGCGCTGTTTTCATAGCGGTAAACGGTCGGCTTCACTGTGCCGCCGCTGCCCGGCTGCAGACAGAGCAGGTAAACACTATTATCAAAAACCGCCAGTCGGGCCGAATTGGCATTATCCACCGGACTGCCTAAAACGGACCAGGTATCTGCGCTGTAGCGCCTTAGCTGAATCCGCGATGAACTCACGGTGTTTTCTTCCCAACCACAGATTACATCATCACCATCCGCTGCCAGGGCAACATCCGAATTGCCGGTGCCTAACGGCATCGGACCGGCTTCAGCCCACAGATCCAGTGTGCTGTAATCAGCAAACGTAACGTCAAAGGTGGCCTGGCTGCCATCAGCAGAAAGAGACAGGTTTGAAATGCTAATGCCGCTGTTGACTCCGCTGCTGTAATAGATGGTATTATCCGTATAAGCATCCTGAAGATCAGTTGTGCCGTAGCCGCCGTCATTGACCGTAACAGCCGCTTTAGTTACATCACTGCCGCCGTTAAGCTCCGCTTCATCCGGTCTGAAGACATAAATGAAATTGTTACCCTGCGCATTGGTGCGCTCGGTTAAGGCATTATTAACCCGGTATACCAGCAGTCCGCTTTCCGGTATCTTGGTCTCGAAGCCGATATTGCCGGATGAAGCATAGGCCGTTTCTTTGCGGCGGTATTCAACGACAAAGAATTCACTGGTCGAAAGCGGCGTGGTCAGAATAAAAGCCCGGTCGCCATTTGATTTGGTGGTGTTATTAAGGGTATAAGTTCCGGCCGCGGTAATTTTATTGATGCTCAGCCAGCCCAGCAGTGAGCGTGAATAAGTCAGAGGATACTGCAGAAAGGGACCGGCAGAAGCCATCAGACTCCATATTCCCACCGGGACAGTGCTGCCGCTGTAGCAGTACAGATCAGCCAGGCCTAAAGAGTGCATGAATTCATGCGCAATCACACCCTGCTTGTTTCCATAGAAGCTTGTGTCACTGCTGCCTTCAGCCGAGACCAGGGATTCACTGTCAATTACATTGTAGTTGTAAACCGCAATCGGCACCGCATTGCCGGCCTTGCCGGCGGCAATTTCTTTTTCCCCGGCATAAACAGACTTGTGGGGGTAGATAAGATCACTGCGGAGTGAAGCGCTGCCCTGGATGATGATGGTCAGATTATCCAGACAGCCGCTCTGACGATAGTCGGGCCGGTGCTGGCTGAAATCAGCGCTGATAACCCCGCTGTTAACGGCAGCAATAACTTCATCAACAATTGGCCAGTCATCCGTATATGCGGATGCGGCATATTTTAAAGTCAGCGTTGATACGGTGCTGCCGGAAAACTGGGGCATGTAGTTATCAACCAGCAGCTGACTGTCGGAAATAGTCTTGATGTAGTTCTTAAATGAATAGTCCGGATTGGTTTCCGTTCCGTTATACATTTTCAGCAGGCTGGTTTTATTGCCGGCCGCATTAAAAACATCCGTGCTGTCATCCGCGAATTTCACAAAAACAACCATGTTGCAGAAATTGTCAGATGCTGCCGCTACCGGCTGCGGCATCGTCAGACCGGTCAGCAGCAGGCACAGCAGTACAATCTGCAGTTTCTTGATTATCCGTCGAATCATGGCGTTACGCCTCATTCATCTGATCCGGCCTGCCACACCGGAAAATCGGCCACTCCCAGCGCCGCCGGCCTGAAAATGTAATCAGCGGCTGTACTTCCGATGGCCGTCAGATAGATAAACTTTGTTGCTTCCTTGTTATAGGCATAAACTATGCCGCTGGCTCCGGTAACCGCGGTCTGCTGCTTTTCAGCCGTAGTGCCGGAAGTATTAAAAGTTCCGTTATATTCGACAGCTGCCGCCCCGGTGCGGGCGGCCCATAATTCAGCGGCCGTCTTCTGTGAATTACCGCTGCTGACATAAGAAGCAATTGATCCCTGACAGCAGCCGGCAGAAATAGTTATTTTATCATTGATGATGCTGCCATCAATAGCATTGCAGCACCAAACTGAAAGCGGACCGTCATAGCTGCCGGCCGTTAGCCGGCCTTCAGCCACCGTTAGAATTGAGCCGCCCAGACAGCCGATATAAACAGCGGTGCCATCGCCACAGTCATACCAGCAATAGACGTAACGCGTCTGCTGGCTGTTATAGCCGGCTTCAATCCGCAGGATGCCTTTTGTATTCTGATCAGTATAAATATAGCGGCGGTGTCCGCTGGAAAGTTTAGGGAAAAGAAGTTCAAACAGGCTGCTGTCATAGCAGGTGACAGCCGCACTGTCGATATCACTGCCTGCCAGCTGCGCTGCCAAAGCCGCAATTGCATCACTGATCGGCTGGCTGTCAGCCGTGGCAGTGACAGTCAGATGATTAAGCGTGTTCATCGTTTCTGCGGCCGGCTGCAGCCGGTATTCTTTTTCCAGCATATCACGCTGGTCAGCATAGCGGCCGGCCCGGGCATACAGACCCGCCAGCAGCGCAAAATCTGCCGTTTCAAAACCGTCGGCCCGGTACAGCCCTTCATAGGCAACAATCATATCATCAAGACCCTGTTCTGACTGATCAGCCAGTTTTGTCAGACTGTTGACCAGCCCGCGCCAGGCTGAAACACCCTGGCCTGCCAAAGCGGCTTGCTGATAAAGCTGACTTGCTTTCTGATAGTCTTGACCGGTATAAGCCTGTTCAGCCTGCTGCAGATTTGTTGTTTGGGCCGTGCAGCCGCAAACAGCCAGCAGAAGGACAAGTGCCAGTATCATCTTTTTCACTTTTCGAGTTTCCCCGTTAACCTTTTCCATTGTGGATATTGTAAATGAATCTCTCTGTCCCCATGATACCCTAAAGATCTATGGCAGTACAATGCTTTTGCTCAAGAGAAATCTGCCTTTTACTGGGAAAGCCGGCCCCTTTTCAACAGCTAATTATTTTGATTTCTTTCTTTTCCCACAAACTCTGTCTGAACAGCCGCTTATTCCGGAAGCAATCCAGCCTTTTCTTCAATAAGATCTTTTCCTTTTCTTTCGACGCTTCAGGGTGCTGTTCAGCTCGGCAGAGACTACCGCCGTTTGACTAAACCGCCAAATAACAATATTATGACAGTAAGAAAAGGATACTGTCATGACCTTAAATCGTTCAGCGGAAGACTATTTGGAAACCATTCTAATTCTGACCAACCGCAATAGCCAAGTGCGTTCTATTGATATTGCCAGAGAACTGGGCTATTCCAAGCCTTCTATTTCCATTGCCATGAAAAAACTGGTTGAAAACGACTATGCAGCCATGGACAGCGAGGGGCTGATTACCCTGACCCCCAAGGGCCTGCAGATTGCCAGCACCATGTATGAACGGCATACGGTTCTGTCAGACTGGCTGATCTACTTAGGCATCAATCCCAAGCAGGCTGTTGAAGATGCCTGCCTGATGGAGCATGTACTGTCAGCCGAATCGTTTGCGGCCATCAAACGGCATATCATCAGCGGCAAGGAAACGACAAAGAAATAAGCCTTCCCTGATCTCTCTTTAAAACTTTGTTTTCAATGGCCCGGCCGCCGGGTCTTTTATTTTCCGGCCGCAATGGGTTCTTTTTATTGACATAGTGTCAATAGATTTTCTATAATCATCATAGATGACCACAAACCATAAAAAGAATTTCTACGTGACCATGCACAGCCAGACCGCTCGCCGCATTCTTGACAGCGCCGAGGGTCTTCTGCTGGCTGAAGGATTCAGCCGGGTCACCATGAGTGAAATTGCCCGGACAGCCGGACTGTCAAGGCAGCGGGTCTATATGTACTTTACCAATATCGACCAGATCATCTATGAAATCCAGATCAATAATATGAACTCCTTCATCAGCGCGCTGGCTAAAGTGCTGGCCAAGCCGATGGACTCAGCGGCTGACAGCCTGCTGAAACTGGTCGACGCTGTTTTTGCCTATGAGGAAAAACACAGCAGCGATTTTATTTTTACTAACGAGTTTGATGCCTTCTACCGCCAGCGCCGGGCTGACCCGGCTCTGCAGCAGCGCTATGCCCAGACTTACGGGCAGAATGAACTGTCCAGCCGCTTTTATCTAATGCTGAAGCAGGGCCAGCAGACCGGAGAATTCCGCACCGGTTTTGAACCGGATCAGGCTTTGGTCTTCTGGTACAACATCACCCAGTTGATCTGCGAGCGAATCGCTCTTTTCCGGGTAAACGGCGAAGGCCATACGGCTTCAGAAAAACAGAAAATGATTGCGGTATATAAAGACGCCCTGCTGCGCTATTTGAAATAAGCCGTCAGCCGGCGGTTATATAGAAAGGGTTTAATGTTATGGGGAAAAAGGATTTACTGGCATCGCATGCATTTGATTCCAAATGCCGTCAGGGGTTTCCTGATACAAAAGAGAAGATCTTAGGCTATCTGCTCGGGCCGGTCGGAGCCCAGCTGCTTTATTTCATCATTCAGACCTGGCTCAATATTTTCTATACCGATGTATTAGGCCTTACGGAAATCAACCCGGATTTTCTATTCTACTTCCCGCTGTTTTCCATGATCTTTGTTGTACTGTTTAACATTCTGTTTGGATATCTGATTGACCGGACTAAGTCACGCCAGGGCAAAGCCCGGCCCTACATCTTACTGTCCAGCCTGCTGCTGCCGCTTTCCGGCATCCTGCTGTTTGCGATTCCGACAGACAATCCAACTCTGGAATACGCCTGCATCTGTCTGTCCTATAATCTGTTTTTCTCGATTTCATTCGCTCTGTATAATTCTTCATACAATCTGCTGGTGCCGCTTTCCAGCCGCAATTCCAAAACAAGAAATTCACTTTCAACTTTAGCCAATATGGGCATTGTTAAATGCAAGTAGAAAATAACCAAAACATGCAGTCAAAATTCAACACTTA
>CAYTET010000086.1:0-4988 GCA_964436975.1 uncultured Erysipelotrichaceae bacterium | reverse complement strand
GATCGGCAAACTGCTCGCCGTCATCCCGGGCCAGCTGGATAAGCCTTTCCATGCCCATTCCAAAGCCGATGCCGCTGAGCGGACCGCCGCCGAAATAGTCAACCAGATCATCATAGCGGCCCCCGCCAAAGACGGTCGCCTGCTGGCCGGCATCACTGATCGGAACCGCCTCATAGACGGTATGGCTGTAATAATCCAGTCCCCTGACCAGTTTAGGATCGACCACATAGGGAATATGCAGCATATCCAGGCCCTCCAGCACCTGCTGGAAATAAGCCTTAGATTCATCGTTTAAATAATCCTGGATATTGGGAACAGTTTCAAAACTGGGATGACCGGCATCGACCTTGCAGTCAAGAATACGCAGCGGATTCTGCTCATAGCGCCGCTGGCAGTCTTCGCACAGTTCGTTCAGAACCGGCTTGAAATGATCTTTAAGAGCCTGCCGGTAAGCCTGCCGGGATTCCAGATCCCCCAGGGAATTGATTTTAATCTGCAGATTCTTGATGCCCAGACAGCGGCAGATTGAATAGCCCATTACAATGGTCTCCACATCCAGCTGCGGGCTTTTCACTCCGATTGCTTCGATGCCGAACTGATTGAACTGGCGCCATCTGCCTTTCTGGGGTCTTTCATAACGGAACATTGAGCCCAGATAGTAAATCTTAGCCGGCAGCGAACCGGGGTTGCCATAAAGCTTGTGCTCAACAAAACTGCGGACAATGCCCTTGGTCCCTTCCGGCCGCAGGGTCAGGGAGCGGTTACCGTTATCCGTAAAAGTATACATTTCCTTGTTGACCATATCGCTGGAATCGCCCTTGGTCGCAAAAACCTCGGTATCTTCAAATAGCGGGGTTCTGACCTCGCTGTAGCCGTACAGAGAGCAGATCTGCCTGATGACATCCTCAGCCTGCTGCCAGGCATAGATGTCCGGGGCCATGATGTCCTGGGTGCCGCGGGGCACCTGATAATTCTTTCCCATTAGAAATACTCCTTTCCACAAAAAAAGCACCACACTATAAGGACGCCGCAGCGTGGTACCACCTTACTTTATATACATTCTTAATGTATACCTCAACCGGCATAACGCGCCGCCGCGGCCGATCCTACCAATCTTCAAACCGGCTCCTCCAAAGTGTCAATGCGGACTGCTGTCTGACCGGGCTTTCACCATAATCCCCTTTCGCTGCTCAGAAACGGATCCGTAACTCTTCTTCCCAGGAATTAACAGCATTATAGCACGATTGCGGCCGCCTGCCAAAAAATTAAAATATCAGTTCAGCCGCCGGCATAAAAAAAGGAATTAGGGCCGGCGGCCATAACTCCTTTTAATCATTAACCTAATTTAACCTTGACCCACAGATCTGATAATTCCTTGCGCAGCACATCGTTGTTGTGGAAGGTTTCATCATTCGGATTGCCGGTGCGGGGAACATAGGCTTCATTCTGATAGTAAGTTCCGCCTTCACTGCTCAGCTCTGCCAGCACCTGGGCATTGGAAGAAGCGTATCCGACAGTTTCAGAGTTATCCAGGGAAGCTTCATAAGTAAGAATGTAATTAATGAAGACATTGGCTAATTCCGGATTGGCGGCATTGGCCGGAATGACCATGCCATCAACCCAGACATTGGTTCCGTAATCCGGAGCATAATATGACATATTCTCGTTTTCCGATAGAATATAAGCGGCATCGCCCGAATACATCAGGGCCAGCCATTTCTCATTGTTGACCATGCCGTCGATAGCCTCATCGGTTACATAGCTGGGATCAACGGCCGCATTCATTTCCTGCAGCCACTTGAAGGCTTGCTGAATTTCATCTTCGTTGGTGGTATTCATGGAGAAGCCCAGATCCTTGAAGGCGATCATGAAGCTGTCCCGCTCGGAGTCGTACATAAAGACATGGCCCTTGTAGGCAGCCTGCTTGAAAATCGCAAAGCCGTACTTTTCCATGTCGGCTTCTGATATCTTGGTGGTATCATAGACAACCCCGACGGTGCCCCAGAAATACGGCACGGCATAGGTATTATCCGGATCCCAGTCCAGATTCCTCACGCCGTCGCACAGATTGCCCAGATTAGTTACAATCGACTTGTCAATCGGCTGCAGCATGTTTTCAGAGATCAGTCTTTCAATCATGTAATCGGAAGGAACCAGGATATCATAGGAAGATCCGCCCATCAGCTTGGTGTACATCTCCTCATTGGAGCTGAACAGTGAGTAGTTAACTTTAACGTCATATTCCTTTTCAAACTTGCTGATGACGTTTTCACCGACATACTCGCCCCAGTTGTATACATTAAGGGTCTGGCCGGAATATTTGGAATTCTTATTGCCGCCGCTGCCGCAGCCGGCCAGTGCCAGCAGGCAGATAAAGGCGGAAATCACTAACAGGGAAATCTTTTTCATGCTTCTTTTACCTTGACCTTTCTTTTTCTGTCTTTTAACAGTGGTATCACATTAACAACCAGCAGCACGACGGCCACTACAACAATAATCAGCGTTGACAGCGCATTTATGCTGGGGTTGATCCGCTTATACATGGTATAGACATAGATTGATATATTGTTGACGCCCGGACCGGTGGTAAAGAAACTGATCACGAAATCATCAAACGACATTGAAAATGCAATCAGCGCCCCGGATATAATAGCATCTTTAATCTGGGGAATGATGACCTTTGTCAAAGCCTGCCAGGGGGTAGCGCCCAAATCCAGGGCGGCTTCGGCAACGTTATCGTCCAGCTGCCTCAGTTTGGGCATTACGGACAATATGACAAAGGGTGTACAGAAGGCAATATGGGCCAGAATAAGGGTCACCAGTCCGGTCTTGATGTTCAGGGATATAAACAGCAGCATCAAGCCGACCGCCGTGACGATATCCGGATTCATGACCGGCAGATTATTGATCTGCAGCACGACTTCCTTGACCAGCTTCTTTGATTTGGAAAGTCCGATGGCCGTAATAGTGCCGACTACGGTTGAAACAGCGGTGGCAATTACAGCGACCAGAACGGTGTAATAGATTGATTCCATCATCGTCCGGTTGGCAAACATCTTCTCATACCACATCGTGGAAAAACCGGTAAAATTGGTCAGCGACTTGCTGTCATTGAAGGAAAACAGAATGACATACATGATCGGCAGGTAGAAAAACAGCATCACCAGCCAGAGATAGAAATTGCCGCCAAGGGAGGAAAGTTTAATTTTCTTTTTCATTTTCAGTCCTCCTTGTACTGGCGGTCGATCTTCTTGGTCAGATACATGCTGACCATGATGATAATCGCCATGATCAGGGATATCGCCGAGCCAAAGTTCCAGTCTCCGGTAGTCACAAAGTAGGTTTCAATCAGATTGCCGATCAGGACATAGTCGCCCCCGCCCAGCAGTTTGGGAATAAAGAAACTTGATACAGCCGGCAGAAACACCAGGGTGATCCCGGATATGATGCCCGGAACCGACAGCGGCAGAGTAACCTTGCGGAAGGTCTGCGCCGGCGTTGCCCCCAGGTCATAGGCCGCCGCAATCAGGCTTTTGTCCATTTTAGCCAGCGAGGTATAAATCTGAATAATCATATAAGGCAGAAAGTTATAGACCATGCCGACATAAATCTTCATTTCGCTTGATAAATTGAAATGCAGCAGAATACCGCGCCAGGCATAGGTGCGGACCAGCATATTGATCCACATCGGCAGAGTAACCAGCATAATCATGAAAAGCTGGCGCTTTTCAGGCTGCTTGGCAATAAGGTAAGCAGCCGGATAGCCGATGGCTATGCAGCATAGCGTAGTGATAAACGCTATCCGCAGCGAATTCCACAGGACATTAAGAAAGGTCTGGTCAGACAGAAATCTTCTGAAATTATCCAGGGTAAAATGAAATATTAAGGTTGAGTTGCCCGAATCGGTTAAAGCATAAAGGACAATCAGAAGCATCGGGATAACAATGAATATCGAAATCCACACCATATAGGGATATGACATCCTTCCGAATGATTTCATATCAGCCCTGCACCTTCCTGTGCATCACATGGATGTCCTCGGAATCAAAATCAAGACCGATCCGGTCACCCGGCTTATACTGGGCCGTTGATTCAATCTTGAATTCACGGCCCTTTGTCGCAAAGACGATCTCATATTCGCCTTCCGTAATTGTCGTCGGATCAAAATCATATTTAACATCGGTTATCGTAATCGGCGTGTCATCCTGCAGATTCCAGGCCTCGGCATCCGCCCAGGTCTTCAAATCCGTTGAAATAGCCATTGATTCCTGGATTTCATCCGCCGTCTTGTAAATGTCAAAGGCCGATATTCCGATATTATGGCGGGCATCCTCAACATATTTAGGCTGCACCACAAATATAGTCACGGTGATGCTGGTATTTTTGGAAGTGGAGAAAGTGACATGGTAGGTACCGGGCTGCGGTTTGATGTCATGCTTAACTTCATCAACCGACAGATCCTGATCTTCCATATCCCAGGCATGGGCATTGGCCCGGCCGATCAGGTCACTGTCTTCGACATTGGCTGTATCCTCCAGGTCCATAAAGAAGTCATTGGCCGTGATATTCTCCCCGGCCTCGGCATTATACTGATCATGGGCCGTCAGAACGTGCATGGTAACTGTTTTGGAAGTTCCGGAAATTGTCTCGACCATCATTTCATAGTGGACGCCCTTGAAGATCACTGATTTAACCTCGCCGCGCATCCGCCCGGCGCTGATCTTGACAATGTCAAAGTCTTCCGGCCGGATCAGGACATCAACCGGCTCATCCGGCTTAAAGCCGTGGTCGCGGCACTCATACTGCTTGTCATCAAATTTAACCAGGTAATCCTTGATCATGGTTCCTTCAATGATATTGCTCTCGCCGATGAAGCGGGCCACATACTCATTCACCGGTTCATTGTAGATTTCCAGCGGCGTTCCGATCTGCTGGATCTCCCCTTCTTTCATGACCACAATCTTATCGCTCATTGTCAGGGCTTCTTC
>CAYTET010000085.1:0-5656 GCA_964436975.1 uncultured Erysipelotrichaceae bacterium | reverse complement strand
GCAGAAATAGAAGCCTGCCGCCAGCAAACTGATATGGACAGTCTGGTTTTGAATGAAGATAAGCAGACCGTCTTTTTGAAGCGGCGGGATGTCAGCATCGATCTGGGCGGCATCGCCAAAGGATATGCCATCAGCCAGATACAGTTGATTTTACAGAAATCAGATGTCGAAAGCGCCCTGATCAATCTGGGCGGAACGGTATATTCCTATAAGCGGGCCAGTTCTGTCGGCATTCAGAACCCCTTCCGCAAGACCGGCTGCGCCTTTGGCAGCATCACCATTCAGAATCAGACCGCCGTTACCAGCGGTTTTAATGAACGCTGCTTTCTGCTCCAGGGCCGCCGCTATCATCATATCATCGATCCTTCGACCGGCTGGCCGGCCGAGTCAAAACTGGCTTCGGTTACCCTGATCGGTCAGGACGCCACAGCTCTTGATGCCCTGGCTACCGCTGTATTTATCAGCGGCATCGAAAACAGCACCAGCCTGCTGCAGGCTGAAAACATTGAAGCGGTCTATGTGACCGACCAGGGCGATATCCAGGTTACCCCCGGGCTGAAGGACCGCCTGACAATGCAGGCTGATTCAGCGGCCGGTTAAGCGAGGAATTCACTATGTCTTTTAAAAAAATCAATACTGCCCAGCTGATCAGGCACTTATTCCAGCTGGCCGCGTTTTTTCTTTTTCCCGGCTTGTTTATGACTGTTTTTTCAGCCCTGCAGGATATTGTCACGGCGCTGGCGACGGCTTCCTTTTCTTTGGCCGGTCTGCTGCCCCAGCTGGTAACAGTGCTGGCTGTCTTTCTTATCACTGCCTTATGGGGCCGGTTTTTCTGTGGCTATCTCTGCCTTTTCGGCACGATGCAGGAACTGACCGCCGCTTTGGCAGACCGGCTTTTCCCCAGGCGCCGCCAAATCCCCGCCCGAGTTGATCGCATTCTCAAACTGGTTAAATATGCGGTTGTTCTTTTCATTATTGTCTTTATCTGGATACTGGGGCACAGTTTTGATTCTTCATTAAGTCCCTGGAATGCTTTTGGTCTTTTAATTTCCGGCAACTTTTCCGGGATTAATTCCGTTGGCTTTATCCTTCTGGCCGCCATTATTGTGGCTTCCTTTTTCATAGAGCGCTTTTTCTGCCGCTATCTGTGCCCTTTAGGAGCACTGTTTTCGCTGGTTTCCCGCAATCGCCTCTACCGGATAAAACGGAATAAGACAACCTGTGCCAACTGCGGGGCCTGCAGCCGGAAATGCGCCATGGGCATAAACATTACAAGTTATGATACAGTTAAATCCGGCGAGTGCATTGACTGCATGAAATGTCTGCCGGTCTGTCACTTCAATTGTCTGCAGGCGGACCCCCAGTCGGCTATAGCCGGCAGCGCAGCTTCCTTGGCTATCTGCGGACTGGTATATGCCGGCAGCCTGATACCATCTGCCGGTGCCTCTGTATCCCCGCCGTCAGCTGAAGAAAACACTACCGGGCAGTTTCAAAACGGCACCTATACCGGAACGGGACAGGGCTATAAAGGAAATACCACGATTTCAGTGACCGTGGCCAATGGCTTCATTACCGACATTACTGTCATCTCCTATCAGGATGATTCTTCCTTTTTCAGCAAAGCCCAGACGGGGGTAATCAGTTCCATCATTTCAAGTCAGACGGTTGACGTCGACACCGTCAGCGGAGCCACTTATTCTTCCAAAGGCATCATAAATGCCGTTATTAATGCCCTGCAGTCTGACAGCAGTTCGGATGCCGGATCAGATTCTTCGTCAAATGACAGCACCTCAACCAATCCGGATGATTCAGCGCCGGCAGCCACTTCCTTTGCCCAGGTTGCCGACGGCATTTACCAGGGCAGCGGAACCGGCCTGCGCGGGACCACCGTCGTGACGGTAACCGTTAAAAGCGGAGCCGTCACTGCGATAACCATTGTGTCGTATCAGGATGACGAAAAATACTTTTCCAGAGCCGAAACAGCAATGATAAGCGGTATTCTGACGAGTCAGTCACTGGATGTTGATACCGTCAGCGGGGCAACTTATTCCAGCAGCAGCATTCTGCAGGCCGTTGCCGATGCCCTGGACATCAGCTATGAAGTCTCTCTGCCGGCCAATGGCGGCAGTCATAGCGGTCCGGGTAGCCGGCACTGAGCCGACTGATTTTAAAATCAGAGAAAAAGAGCGTTTCGCCAGCCGGTGGCTGAACGAGCGCTCTTTTATTTAGATGTTCTTTCGCAAAGCCTGGGGGCTTACTGCTGATCACCGGAGGCCAGCATTCCTAAAAAGGAAGTGCCGTTTTCGGTTGCCGGAGCGTTGAAATAAGCCATACAGGTTGCCCCGATATCAGACAGGCTGCTTCGCTGACCGATAAATATGCCATGGCAGCCCGGCCGGTAGATCAGAACAGGCACCTGCTCCCGGGTATGCCGGCTTGAACCGATATCCGGATCATTGCCATGATCAGCCATGACAATAAGCACATCCGACTTTGTCAGCAAAGGGATTAATTCGGCCAGTTTGTTGTCGGCCTGCTGCAGAATCTCTTTATATTCACCGCTGTTCTGTGAATGGCCGGCCAGATCAGTTTCCTGCACATTGGTGCAGATAAAGCCGCTGGCCATGGCCTTGGTCTGCTGGATGGTTATATCCATGACCTGGGGCGTCGGCACACAGGAGATGCTGGTGCCGAAGTCGTTATAGACAATGTCGGCTACTTTGCCGATCAGAACAACGGGGATGCCCATCCGGCCCAGAATCGTCGGGGCCTGCACATTGCGGTTTACACCATAGCCTAAATGGCGGCACTGGTAGCCCTGGTCATATGACTTTGATTTCGCTGAGGCAATGCCGATGTAGCGGCCCTGCCGGATTTCTTCCGCATTAAACAGATCCTGCATATTGTTGCCGGTTCCGCCAAAAACGATGACCCGGCCGACAGTCACTACTTCACGCACCTGCTCGGCAATATCGTGCTCCTTATCAAAGGAAATAAAATCCAAAGGCGCGGTTACGTTATAGCACATCCCTAAATCGGCTTCCAGATTATCGGCAACCGTGACATAGCTGTCAACAACCAGATAGCGCAGGCCCTGGTGCTCGATGGTTTCGACCTGATGGCCGTATTTTTTCAGATGGGCCGCCACCTCATCGACTTTCTGCTGGAAAGGTATGAAGTCCGGCTTTTTAGGACGGGTCCCCATAATTTCCTGATGACCCATGAAAGTGTCAGCTCCGTAGTGCATCAGATTGCTGCGGCCATAATTAGCATCAGGATTTCTTTTCATCATGGCGCTGTCGAAGCCGTAGGCATTCATCAAACCCAGCTTTTCCAGAGTTGGCAGTTTTAAATCCGGATAATCTTTCAGTATGCTTCTTAAAGTGTTGGCCTTTTCATCACCGGGCCGCACAACAGCCGCATCGGCCATTGCACCAATCCCGAATCCATCCAATACGATGACAATAAATCGTCCCTGCTCCACTTTGCTCATCTCCATAGTTCTCAAACTTTGCAATGCTTTTACCGCCAGTCGGCGGCCGCCGGCTCACCTGATGACGTATATATCTGCCGAAGCACCGGTTTTCCGGCCGACAGACCCTCCACTACCGCAATATGGCTGCGCGTGGTAAACATCTGGGTGCGGAAGCACATGACAACCGGACAGCAGACAGTCTGGATTCCTTCAATTTCCAAGTGATAATCAATCGAATCAAGATCCGGCAGTCTGACCCGGCCGCTGACGGCTTCAGCAGCGCTGCGCCCTATCAGACAGTTTTCCAGATGGCCCCGCCGGTATTCGCCTCCGCCAAAGCAGTAGGCATTGCCGTTATAGTTATGAGAAATCTCCGAAACATAAACATAGCCGATTTTTTCAGGCTGGTTAGTATATCTGTGCAGCGGTGTTGTGCCGGTCAGACCATGGCCAGGCTCGGCACAGTTTCCGCCAAGTGAAGCAATCAGCGGAAGCGTACCGCAGCAGGAGCAGCTGGGGATATTTATCATATAATCGTGATAACCCAGGCCGTCCGCAGCCTGCCGGGCTCTTTGCATTGCTTTCATATTATCGGTCGGGTCAACGCAGCCCGCTGTCTCGTTATAGAGCAAGGCGGGAAACACGGTCAGTCCGCCAAAAGAAACATTGGGCAGCTGAGCAATTCTTTCAATCACGCTTTTAATCTGGGCTGAATGAAATCCGGCCTGCTGACCCGAAAAAAGAGCTGAATCAGCATCCGAAACCCGCAGCAAAAGCGGCTGAATAATTCCCAGCCGGCCGGCTTCGGCGTTGATCTCTGCTATTTTTTCAATTGAATACACGGTTACCATCTGCGGACGGGTCTTCAACAGGGCATTCATTGCCCCCTGGGGAATCTGAACAAGATGGCCGACATTGCCCAGGGGAATATTGTGTCTGGCCAGCAGGAGGGCTTCCTTATAATCAACCGCTACGGCTCCGTCAAAGCCGATATCCATCAGCCTTTGGGCTACCAGCGGGTTGCGGCCGATCTGCTTGAGCATAAACAGCATTTTTATATGCAGCGGCCGGGCTGCTGCCAGCATCTGCCGGCCGTTTTCGGTTATTGCGTCTAAATCAAGAATATACGTATCCGGCAGAATCTGACCGTCTTCGATCAGGTCAAAGGCGGTCTTCAGCAAGGCAGGATTCGTCTCTTTAAGTTTTTCTAAAAACACATTTGCCTCCCCCAGCTGTCTAAACCCGGTCCCCAGTCTAAAAACAATCCGTCGGCAGTAGCGCCGTCATAACAGCATTTTTCCAATTTTAACAGTTAGTCATTCAGCATAGCAAACACTTAGCATAATCTATCCTCACCGATTGTTTGAATGCTCATTCTTCATCCCTGCTGCTGATAGAAAAAACAAGCTGTAGCACCTTCTTTTATTAAATGTACAGCATTTTGTATATTCTGTCAATTGAAGCCAGACCGGTCTGGTAAATGACTTCCAGTGAGTCGTATTACTATTAACGTTTTTCGTGTTTTCATGCTTTGAATATAGTTAAATCTTCTTCTCGAAAGGTAAGTCTTTCTTTTTAATTAAGTCAGAAGTCATTAACGCTGTTTAAGCCTTAAATAAAAGGCAGCCTGCTCTAAAGGCTGTCCTGAATCGCTTGATATTTGTTTCTAATCAGTATGCTTAATTGATGATTGGCAAATCTATTATCAACAGTTATCTTCTGATGAACCTTTCAATTCCAAAATTTGACAGTAAAAAGAATCAGTCCTGAATGCTTGCTTTACCAGATATGCGGAAGCAGCCGGTATCTGACTTTCTTTTCATAGTCCCGATAGCCCGGCAGGCCTTCTTCCAGAACTTTTTCTTCGTTTTTTATCCTCAGGACAAAAATTGGAATAAAGCCAAGGAAGACAGCAAACGAAATAAGCGATCCCAGTACAAGGGGAATGCTTAAGAACATCAGCAGAGCCGCCGCATACATCGGATGGCGGACAGCCGCATACAGTCCGGTATCGATGACCTTCTGATCCTTCTGAATCTCGACCGTCCGGGAAAGATAGGCGTTTTCACGCATGACCTCCGCCCACACGCCATAGCCGGTCAGCATCGTAATGCAGGCCGCAATTTCACCCCACGGCAGCATTTCAACCCAGCCGAAGCGATAGTTGAGCCCAGCCAGAAC
>CAYTET010000084.1:0-5689 GCA_964436975.1 uncultured Erysipelotrichaceae bacterium | reverse complement strand
AAAAGTCTTTTCCCTTCGGCTCCCGTTTTACCCTGCTGACCACTGACGGCAAAAGAGGCATCTCCCACGGGGATATGATTGACCTGAACCGGGAAAACATTCCCGGATTTGATATCCGCGAGTTTTACGTCAGACTGGCGGCCGATTTAAAAAAACAGGGCCTGTAGACAATACAGGCCGGACCTGATTATTGAAAGTTTATTCAGCGGTCATGGCGCATGATCTGCCGGGTTGAGCCGACCTTTTCGATGGTCTTGAAGCCCATTTTAAGGTACAGGCGCAATGCCGGCTCGTTTTTGTTGAACACATACAGCATTACCGGACTTTGGCAGATGTTCAGACAATCGGTGATGACCTGGGTGCCGATACCAGATTGGCGGTAAGGCTGCAGAATATAAAGATCATCTATTTCCATCATATCATCATGCGGATGGAAGTAGACATAGCCGACTTTAACGCCATCGCGGAAAACGCAGCGGTAAGCCGGCAGATTGGTGCTGATTTTGTTTTTTACCCAGATTAGAACCCTGTCATAGGCAATGGCTTTGACATCTTCATATTCATCAATCAGATCCTTATTAAACTGGAATAAGGCAGCGGCGTCTTCACTTTGGGCCGGCTGATAGGTCAGTTTCATGACGGCTCCTTTATTCAACACTCTTCAGGCTTTCAATCATGTCAATTTTCTTCAGGCTCATATGCGTAAAGACATCGACGATGGTCGTAAAGAAGCCGGCCAGAAGCGCCGTGTAGACAAAGCTGAGCGGCTTGATCTGCTGGATAAAGCGGCATTTTTCTATTTCAACCGTGCCGACAACCGCCCCGGTCAGATAGATGCCCAGCCACAGACCCAGACCAATGCCGACAATGGAAAGAATAATGGTCTCCCGGGTTATATAGCTGTCTACTTCCTTGTCATAGAAGCCCAGAACTTTTAAAGTAGCTATTTCCCGGCGTCTTTCATGAATATTGATATTGGACAGATTGTACAGCACCACAAATGACAGCAGGGCCGACAGCACAATCAGAATCAGCACGACTTTGTCCAGAGATTTGAGCATGTCATTGACGGTATCAATCATCGTCGAGGCAAAGGACACACTCAGCACCTCATCGCTTTTTAGCAGCACTGAAGCCAGCCGGTTCTGGCCGGCCGTATCCAGATCTTTCGTATTGAAATAAATAACATTGGGCGAAAAGACCGCGCCATCCTGCTGATAAGTGGCGGCATCCATAAAGATGTAATGTGACACGTAGTTTTCCACAATCCCGCCGATGACATATTCATGACTTTCATTGTCACTGACAGCTGTAATGGTGTCGCCGGTTTTCAGTCCGGTCAGCGCCGCCAGTTTATCCGTTATCAAAACCTGGCCGGTTGCCATGGTGACGGCCTGGCCGCTGGCCGCAGCGCTGAAATTGACAATCTGGCTCATCTGGGCGCTGTCGGCACTGACAAAGACGGTTACATCATAGCTGCCGACTGTAACTTTGATATTCTGAACCGGCGTCTGGCAGCTGACTTCAGGCTGGTCAAACAGAGCAGCGGTTTCTTTTTCATTATAATTGTCCACATAGGCCATCCCGTCAAAAGTAAAGACATGGCCGTATTGCTTCTGCGGAATGTCAACAATGGCATCCTTGATGCCAAAGCCGCACAGCATCAGTGCCGTGGTGCCGGTAATGCCAAAGACCGTGATCAGAACCCGCCGCTGGTTGCGGAACAGATTGCGCACGGTAATCTTATTTGAAAAGCTGAGTCGCTTCCAGATGAAAGTAACTCTTTCCAGCAGGACCCGCTTGCCGGCCTTCGGGGCTTTCGGCCGCATCAGCTCGGCCGGCTTTTCCTTAAGCACGCTGACAACTGTCAGAATCGTGCTGCCGCAGACGCAGACGGCCGAAATGAAAAAGCCAATCAGGGTGACCGACAGGTTAAGGCCTAAAATGAAATCCGGCAGCGTGAACAGGATGCTGTAAATGCTGAAGATCAGGCTGGGAATGATCACTACGCCCAGCAGACTGCCGATGACACCGCCGCTGATCGTGGCCGTGTTGGCAAACAGCAGGTATTTATGCATAATCTGCCGGTTGGTAAAGCCCAGTGACTTCAAGGTGCCGATTTCATTGCGCTCATCGGTAACCATTCGGTTCATGGAAATAAGACTTATTAACACAGCTACCGCAAAAAAGATAATCGGAAAGATCAGCGAAAGATTGGAAACACTCTTGGTGTCATCAATAAAGTCAGAATAAGTCTGGTAATCCGTCCGGTCATAAACATACCAGACCGGCTCTTCCAGTTCATCAAGTTTAGCTGTGGCATCCGCGATTTTCTTATCAAAATCGGCGGCGGCCTGCTGGTATTCCGTTTCACTATTCTGCCATTTATCCAGATTATGCTGGTAATCCGTCAGATTCTGCTGATAGGAGGTGACCGCTGTATCATATTCCTGCTGTTTATTCTTTAGCTGGCTGGCGGCAGCCTCAAGAGCCTGGCCGGTCTGCAGTAAATTCTCCAGCTGGCTGCAGCTGCTCTGGACAGCGGTCAGCTGCTGCTGCAGCTGGCCATATTCGGCCGAAGACGGATCAAGCAGGGCCATGGAGGCCCTTATATCGGCAATATTATCCTGCAGTTCGCTTATTTTATCCGGCAGCTGGCTTTGGGTCAGACCCAGACTGGCTAAAGCCTGGGCATACTGCTGGCGGCGGCTGGTCAGCGTATCAGAAGTCTGCTGTAGCGTCTTGGCGGCGGCATCCAGATCTGCCTTGGCCTGGTCAAGGGTGCTTTTAGCTTTGTCCAGCTTCTTTTTGGCACTGTCCAGTTCGCTTTTGGCATCATCAAGCTCTTGCTGACCATCGCGGCGGGACTGGTCGATTTCATCCTGAATGTCATTATACAGACTCTGGTAGCGAGCCTGCTGGCACTGCTCGGAGATGCCGTCTACAGCGGCGGTGGTGCTGTCAACAAGCTGGCGGTACTGCGGCTGGCCGGTCACAGCGTTTTTGGCCTGCCGGGCGGTCAGGTAAATGCATTGTAATAATCCTGATCAAAGGCTGAAGCCGCGGTATAAGTAAAATAACTGACCGTGCCGGTGCCGATGGAAGTTGAGCCCCGGTCCCGGTAAGTCTGGGCATTATTGAAGTAAAGACTGCTGTCAACCGTGCCGACAATAACAAACTGTTTGTTCTTAAGGTTTTCGTTTTCCAGAGTTATGGTGTCGTTCAGCTGCAGGCCGTTATCGGAAAGCAGCTTGGCTTCGACAGCGATTTCATTTTCAGCCTGGGGCAGCCGGCCGGTCAGAACATTCAGCTTATTGAGGTTAGAAGGCAGACTACAAACCGATATAACGTATTGCTCCTCGCTGAGGGTGACGGCGACATCAGCCGAATAACTGGCCATGACGGCCTCAACATCCTTCAGCTGGGCTAAAGCGGCAATATCATCATCAGTCAGCCCCATGCTGGAAACAATCTTTATATCATAGGTATCATAATCATCAAGATAGCTGTCAAGGGAATTCAGCATGTCCGGAGCCGTAGCCTGCAGTCCGGCAAAGACAAAAACGCCCAGAAGGCTGATTATGAACAGGGACATAAACCGCGGAAAACAGGAACGGATGTTCCGCAGGGCATTGGTTGACAGCCGGTTTTTCATCAGATCACCAGTTAATTTCCGAAACCGGCTTGGGCTGAGTGTTGATTATGACGTCTTCAACCTGCCCGTTTTTAAACTTGATGACCTTATCCGCCATCGGAGCGATGGCACTGTTGTGGGTGATGATCAGGACGGTCATCCCGCCCTGCCGGCAGGTACTGGCCAGCAGATTTAAAATCTGCTTGCCGGTCTTGTAGTCCAAAGCCCCGGTGGGCTCATCGCACAGCAGCAGCTTGGGATTTTTGGCAATGGCGCGGGCAATGGCAACCCGCTGCTGCTCACCGCCGGACAGCTGGGAAGGAAAATTGTTAAGCCGGTCCTGCAGGCCGACCTGGCGCAACACGTCAGCCGGATCCAGATGGTCCGAGCACAGCTGGACAGCCAGCTCCACATTTTCCAGAGCGGTCAGATTCTGAATCAGGTTATAAAACTGAAAGACAAAGCCGATGTCATGGCGCCGGTAGGTAATCAGCTGGCGGCTGGTCAGCTGGGTGATATCCGCTCCGTCAACAATCAGATGACCGGAAGTGGCGCTGTCCATGCCGCCCAAAATGTTAAGACAGGTGGTCTTGCCGGCCCCCGACGGTCCCAGAATGCAGACCAGACTGCCTTTGTCAATTTCAAAACTGGCCTGATCAACCGCCTTAATATCTATTTCCCCGGTCTGATAGACCTTTGATATTTTATCAACCGTAATATAAG
This sequence comes from uncultured Erysipelotrichaceae bacterium, assembly GCA_964436975.1. GTDB lineage: Bacteria > Bacillota_I > Bacilli_A > Erysipelotrichales > Erysipelotrichaceae > CAYTET01. Next base: position 1,332 of record CAYTET010000084.1, on the reverse strand, counting down.
CCATGAGCGGATCTCCTTGTTTTTGCTAAAACATTCTAGCATAAAACCACATAAAAAATAAACGGACGGCGGGGTCCGTTTATTTCATTTAGATTGCGGGTGAACTATTCGCCAAACGGCTTCAGATTGGCCACAGTCTGGTCCAATGAGATGGGCTGGTCATTATGATCAATGTCCAGCAGGGTATAGCGGTCATGGCCCATGCCCATTTCCTTCATATATGACAGCTGTCTTAAGGAATGGCGTGACTCCATCCGTTCCACCAGATCATGATGCTGGTTTTCGGTCATGGCATAGACGATATCAACACAGCACTGGTCCGCCGCCAGAATATCCAGCGAAGCCACAATGCCGACATTGGGAGTTACCACCGGCGCAGCCGCCACCCCTTCACAGTCGCATGACACTGACATATTGCGCATCACGTTGATATAGGCAATATGACGGCCGAAATAATCAATGGTGGCCTTGGTAGATTCGGTCATCCGCTCCATAAACTCTTCAGCGGCAATATCCCACATATTATCCTGATCAGGCGTGGTATGAATCATGGCCTTGCCAATCCGGCCATCGGCACAGCCGATGCCGATATTCTTGTTGGATCCGCCAAAGCCGCCCTGGACATGCCCCTTGAAATGGGTCAGCACCAGCAGGGAATCATATTTAAGCATATTGCGGCCGACTGACATCTCCTTGAAATACTTGCCGCCGGCCACCGGCAGTTTGGCCGTGCCGAATTCATCCATGATGTCAACCGGCGCAAACGTCCAGCCGTTGACTTCAATAGTCTGGCGGTGCTGGGCCGTCGTATAGCGGTCGCCTTCATAATAGGTATTGGTTTCCACAATGTGCGCCTGCGGCAGATCCTTTTCGATCAGGGCCTTGACCCAGGGCCGCGGAATGATATTAGGGCCGTTCTTCTCCCCGGTATGCAGCTTAATGCCAACCTGCCCGGTAATCTGCTGGTTTACTTTCTCATAAATACGGATCAGCCCCTGGGCTGACAGATCAGAAGTGAAATAAACAACCGCTTCATCACCCTGTCTTTGGCTGTAAGGAATATACTTTGAGCCGTCAATCTTTTCCGTCATGATAATTCTGCCCTCCTGTCTTCCTGTTTTTATTATACCCCATATTGGCAAATCCCTGATAATACAATCAGTTTCATAATTCTTCCTTTTTTATCGCGGCCGCATAGTCCTGGTACAGATCGATCATCCGGTCACACCAGCCGTCAAAAGCCTCATCGCTTTTCTGCCACTGCGGATTGTTGGCTAAATCCTGCAGATACCGGTCCAGACCATGATAGATATCAATCTCATTTTTGAAATC
>CAYTET010000083.1:0-5810 GCA_964436975.1 uncultured Erysipelotrichaceae bacterium | reverse complement strand
ATTTTAAAAATTCTCGGTGCGATACTGCTCGGTTATCTGGTCGGCTCAATTCCCTGGGCCCTTATCATCGGCAAACTGTTCTGCCATGTCGATATCCGGCAAAGCGGCAGCGGAAATCTGGGGGCGACTAATGCCCTGCGGGTTACCGGTCATAAGTGGATTTTTGTGGTAGTTACTATTCTGGACGGCTTGAAAGGATTTGCCGTTTACATGATTCTGGCTAAAAGCGATGTGACTTTAGCCCTGATCGCCGCTCTGGCAGTGGTGGTGGGGCACTGCTACCCTGTTTTTGCCAACTTCCACGGCGGCAAAGGCGTCGCCACGGTTATGGGAATTGTGGCAGCCATCAGCATCCAGCCCGGCCTTTACTGGATTTTTCAGTTTTTAATTCCATTTGCGGTTTTTGTCATTATCGTTGCCGCCTGCCGCTATGTTTCCCTGGGCTCTTTGGTGGCCATGGGAACAGCTGTTCTGGCCGCCTGGCTTTTCAATTCAAATAAAGCAATTGCCATCGCCCTGACCGTGCTGTGGCTGTTCGTCATCTTCCAGCATCGCGCCAATATCAAACGGCTGGCCAGCCATACCGAAAATAAAATCAGTTTCAGCAAAGCCGGCAAATAGCATCATATTACTCACTAACTCATTTTCAAAACCTGGCAACAACAGGTTTTTTAATATCCGTTAAGATGGTTCTTTTTGATATATGTCGGATAATCAAAATAAGAAATATCCATATCAAACCGCCCGCTTGATCCGGTTACCCTGCCGGAGCTGGTAAACTGCCATATGGTATAGCCATAGCGGAAGACATCCGGGGTCAGGGAGTTCCATTGGGCCACATACATGTCATACTTGCTGCGTATTGTCTTGTTGGCTTTATTGAGCATGGAGGCATAACTGTATACTACGACACAGTAGCCGGCTTTAGTCAGCACCGAGCAATAGGCATCAACCATGGCATTGAAATCAGCATTAGAAAGATTGCGCTGACTAATTTCTTCAACATCAAGCATTATGGGATATTCAAACTTCTTTCCTTTAAGCCATTTCAGCATATACCGGGCATACTGTTCAGCTTCTTCAGCCGTCAGAGCCGTGATGTAATGATAGGCACCGCACAGGATACCGGCCGTTTTAGCGGCTGTGTAATTATAGTTGAAGAAGCGGTCAATGGAATCATTGTAGCCGGCGCGGATAAACGCGAATGTTATGCCGTCTTTCTTCATGTCAGTCCAGCGCTTTACCGTCATCTTGCTGTTCCATTCAGAAACATCGACGCCGTAGGCAACCGCATTGGCCTGCACTTCAACCGGACACTGGCAGCTGGCCAAGCCGTCAGAGGAAGATATCGTTATTGTTGCCTGGCCGGCGCTGACGCCATAAATGACGCCGTTGGCATCAACGCGGGCGATACTAGTATCGCTGCTCCTGTAGACCGCATGAATATTCTTCAGATAAGTTTTCAGGGTGGTCTTCAGATGAAAATAGCAGCCCTGCGGCAGCGGAACAGCTTTGGTGGCAACGGAAACCACGGCACTGTTGACATTTACTTTAACCGTGGCGGAGGCCTGCTGACCATCAGCGGCGGTGATTTTTATCTCGCATACCCCTACCCCGACCGTTTTGATCAGGCCGTCGGCTGAGCAGACGGCAACTTTATTGTTGCTGGTGGTATAAACAAGAGCCTTATTGCTGGCATCAGCCGGCGCAACCAGGCAGCTGAGCTGGTAACTTTCCCCGTAAAGGATATTCACTTCATCGGCATCCGGGGCAATTTCACCGACGGGAACATCAACGGTCAGCCGATAGTAAGCCGTCCGTTGCAAAAGATCTTTTACCTCAATCATGGTAACACCGCTGATAAGACCGGTCACATTGCCGTATTTATCAACCGTGGCAATATTCTCATCAGCTATGCTGTAGCTGTATTTGGCCAGGCGTGAATCATTGGCTTCAAACAGTTCGTCAGCATCAATTTTAAATGAACCGAACAGCATTATTTCTTTGTCAACAATCTTATCGTCACTGTTTTTAAAGCGGTAGACTTTTACACTTGTCATCTGCATTCCGGTTGAGGTAGCGGCACAGACTGTCGCTGTGCCGGCGCTGATGCCGGTAATGGTTCCGCTGTCACTTACGGCAACAATAGAAGAATCAGAACTGCTGTAGACGATGCTGTCGGCAATAAATCCGTAATTAGCGGCGGTCGCAATGCTGACACTCTGGCCGATATTGATGTCGTAGCCGTTTTCATGTTCGATAAGCCGGATGATCTGATAACTGTTCTGGCTGTCCTGGGCATAATTCAGCCCGCCGCTGAAGCGGTAGACCCAAAGTTTTACCGAACTGTCAAAGGCCTGCTGGCCGATGCTTTCCACACTCTGGGGAATAACCGCCGTCGTCAGCCCGCTGGCCGCAAAAGCCCGTTCGTCTATTTCTGTCAGACCGGCCGGCAAGCCGATATAATCCAGGGAACGGCAGCCTTCAAAAGCGCCCGGGCCGATTTGGATTATTTCCGCCTGGCAGCTGACATTGCTTAAAGAAATACATTCACTGAAGCAGCCGCCTGCCAAAACGGTAAGCTCTTCGGGCAGAGTAACGCTGACCAGGGCCGAACAGCCGGCAAAGGCATTGACGCCTATTCTTTTAATGGAAGAGGCCATCTCAACCGTCTGCAGGCTTGTAAACCCTTCAAAGCTGTAATCGCCGACATTGCCGACGCCTGACTGGAAAGTTATCTGCAGAAGTGAATTCCGGCTGTCATACCACGGGGTCAGACTGGCATAGTCATAATCTGTCATTGTTCCGGAGCCGGCGTTTATTGTTAAGCCGGTCAGATGATTCATTGCCGAAAAGGCCTGTATTTCAGCCTGCAGGCTGGCGGGAACAGTAAGCTGGCGCAGACCGCCGGCATTATAAACAGCATTCGTCTGTATTGTTTCAACCGTATCAGGAATGATCAGCTGCTGGGCATAATAGCAGTTGAGGGAGCGGCTGGCAATATAAGTTACGGTATAGCCGTCAATTACCGACGGTACATTGATAACGGCATCTGATCCGCTGTAGCCTGTAATCCGGGCCGTTTTTGAATCATCGTTGACCGTATATGAAAAAGAGCTGTCGGCATGCACGAAAACCGTGTCGCACTGCAGCAATACTATCGCCAGACTTACACAGAGAAGACTGCTGATAAACTTGCGCAATTCAATTACCTTCCTTGGACTTATTCTTCCTGTCTATCATAACAGGGCCAGCCGGTAAAGAAAAGACATAGCGGGCTATGTCTCTACTTGTTTACATTCATGCTTTTCATGACGGCTTTGATTTGAGCTTCCGACGGCTTGCGCCCCATCTGCATGTACATGGCGCGGATCATCTTCTCATTGACCGGAGGATTATCCTTCATCTGCTTTTCAATGGCCCGGCGAGTGAAAAACCAGCCCAGAGCCGCTCCGACAACCAAACCGATGACAACATATAAAAGGGAACTCCAGAACTCAGACATTAATGTCCCTCACTTTCTTCTTTGATATCATAGCGAAATTATCCTGCTTTTTCAACCCTAAACCAACAGCCACTCCTTTTCCGGCTTAATTCTGAACTTCTCTGCGCTTGCTGTATTAAACCAGCGGTCATTTCAAAGACCCCGGCAGTCCGCCAAGTCCCCTTTTTATAAACAAAAAAGGATGCCGGTTAAGACATCCTTGAGCCAAAGGGCTAAAGACCATTCCCCTGCGATATACAGGTGGGTATCCTGTCTCATTCTTCAGGATTCCTATAGATGTTAGAAAATACAGGCTTTCAACACGGAATGATTAACATACGGATTCCCTGATCTTGATTGTAGGAAATGTTTTATTTCCCTTTGGCAAATACATTATAACAAAAACCTTTTATATTTACAGACTTGACAAAACTCATTCAACTACTTTTATGTGCAGCTCAGCCAGCTGGCTGGGATCAACCGGTGCCGGGGCATCATCCATCGGATCCTTGGCGTTGGCATTTTTCGGGAAGGCAATGACATCCCGCAGCGAATCGCTGCCGGTAAGAATCATGGCAACCCGGTCCAGACCCAGAGCGATTCCGCCGTGCGGCGGGGTGCCGTACTGGAAGGCCTCGATGAAAAAGCCAAACCGCTCAAACATCTGCTCTTTGGTAAAGCCGAGCATGCTGAACATTTTTTCCTGCATATTCTGATCATAAATTCTCATGCTGCCGCCGCCTAATTCATAGCCGTTTAAGACGATATCATAGGCACAGGCTCTTACCGCGGCCGGATCAGTATCCAGCAGAGGCATATCCTCTTCCTTGGGACGGGTAAACGGATGATGCTCCGCATAGAAGCGCTGGTCTTCCTCGCTCCACTCCAGCAGCGGGAAATCAATTATCCATAAAAAGGCAAAGTCAGCCGGATTAAACAGCTTAAGTTCACTGCCGAAATAAACCCGCAGCGCGCCTAAAGCCGCACATGCTTTTTTCCATTGCCCGGCTGTAATCATAACCAGATCATTTTCCTGCAGACCCAGCGTCTTGATCAGGGCGGCCTGCTGGGCCTCACTGATAAATTTAACGGCACTGCCCTGCAGCTGCTGCTGTTCATATTTTAGAACGACCAGGCCGCCGGCCCCATTCTTCTTAGCCAAAGCGGTCAGCTCATCAGTCTGCTTGCGGGAATAGCCGGCACAGCCGGCAGCCACCAAAGCCTTGATGGCGCCGCCTTTAGCCAAGCCGCCGCTCAGCGCCTTGAAATCAGAATCGGCAAAGACAGCCGTCACATCCTGCAGCTCCATGGCATAGCGGATATCCGGCTTGTCCGAACCATAGCGGTTCATGGCATCTTTATACTTCAGCTGCAGAAAAGGTGTCTTGATATCCATCCCTTTGACATCCTTCATGACCTTCTTCAGAAGGCCTTCCATCAAAGTGCGGATCTCTTCCTCCGACATAAAACTCATTTCCAGGTCAAGCTGGGTGAAATCAAGCTGGCGGTCGGCCCGCAGATCTTCATCCCTAAAGCAGCGGGCGACCTGATAATAGCGTTCAAAGCCGGCAATCATCAGCAGCTGCTTGAACTGCTGGGGTGACTGCGGCAGGGCATAGAAACTGCCGGGATGAACACGGGAGGGCACCAGATAATCACGGGCGCCTTCCGGAGTCGAACGGGCCAGAATGGGCGTTTCAACTTCGATAAACCCGTTGGCATCCAAATACTCATGCATGGCCCTGACAATCTTGGCCCGGGTAATCAGCTTTTGCTGCAGAACCGGTCTTCTTAAATCCAGATAGCGGTATTTAAGCCGGGTGTCTTCCAAGGCATCCGTCTGATCGGCAATGATAAAAGGAGTGTTATTGGCTGAATTGATAATGTTTACTTTATCAGCCAGCAGTTCCACATCGCCTGTCGGCATGCTGCTGTTTTTATCCTTGCGCTCAACAACCGTGCCGTATACCTGCAGAATATACTCATTGCGCACATTCTTAATCTGCTCGGTCATCGTTTCATTAAATACAATCTGCATGATTCCGGTGCGGTCGCGCAGGTCAATAAAAACCATGCCGCCAAGATTGCGTCTTTTGGCCACCCAGCCGATCAAAACGGCCTTTTTACCGGCATCACTGATTCTCAGTTCGCCGTTTCCATTAGTTCTTTCCATATTTTTGCCTTTCAGTGATCATGATGATGTTCACATTCACAGTCATCATCTTCATCTTTTACCCCGAATATCTTATCCACTGTCGCAATCATATCGCCCAGGGCCACATTCTGCTGGGTCTTGGCGGCCACATCTTTAATCGTCACTTCATTC
>CAYTET010000082.1:0-6104 GCA_964436975.1 uncultured Erysipelotrichaceae bacterium | reverse complement strand
GCAGTTACCTTATAAAACTATTAAATTTGCCCACACTTCTTGATGAAGACTCTTAAATATACGCCCAAGGGCGGCCGGGTGGTTTACAGTTTCAGCCATTATAAAAAAGACGGCCAGACCTGGGGCCGCCATGTTGTCAGGGACAACGGGGTAGGCATCAGTGAAAAATTCGCCAAAGACATGTTCACCCCGTTTACCCAGGAAGAAAACTCCGAGTCCTATCGGTCTAGCGGCACCGGTCTGGGACTGGCGATCTGTCAGAAGATCTGCCAGCAGATGGGCGGCACCATCAAGGCGGAAAGTGCTGTCGGCAAGGGCAGCTGCTTTACCGTGGAACTGCCGGTCACGCCTTTGACCGAAGCGCAGTACCGCCAGTATACCCTTGCGGCAACCAGCGAAGGAAATAACGGCCAGCTGCAGTTCTGCCTGACCGGACGGCATGTTTTGTTATGCGAGGACAATCACGTCAACAGTCTGATTTCCGAAAAGCTGCTGGAAAAGGCCGGCATCATTACGACGGTGGCTGAAAACGGCCGGATCGGGGTGGACCTTTTTGCCCGGTCAGAGGTCAATGAATTTGATGCCGTCCTGATGGACATCCGCATGCCGGAAATGGACGGTCTGCAGGCTGCGGCGGCCATCCGGGCCCTTGACCGGCCCGATGCGGCCAAAGTGCCGATAATCGCCATGAGCGCCAACGCCTTTGCCGAAGATGTGCAGGCCTCCCTGAAAGCCGGGATGAATGAGCATCTGGCCAAGCCGGTCGACCCGCAGCTTCTTTACAAGACCATGCAGCAGCTGATCAGCCAGTCACCAAACCAGCCGAAGAACATCAAGCATTAATGAAAAAAGCTCATCAGGCGATGGGCTTTTTAGGTGGAATCGGCCACAGCCAGTGCAGACCCAGGCTGTAAAACGACAGGATCAGCGGCTTGCCGATTATTATTATCAGCAGAAAGTGCCAGAACTTCATCTTAGTAGTGCCGGCCAGCCAGCACAGCATATCATCCGGGAAACCGGGCAAAAGAATTGCGATCGCCAGCAGTTTCTCAAAGCGGTTTTTTGTGCTGCACCAGTTCTCATATTTTTCAATCTTCTCCGGGGCAAACATTTTATACAGCAGCGGCTTGCCGAAGATGCGCCCTAACTGAAAAGCCAGCAGGGAGCCGACGGCAACGCTGAAATAGTTCAGCCAGAAGCCGGGCCAGGGTCCGAAAAGCACCACGCCGGCCATGTTTGTCAGACCGCCGGGAATAAAGGGAATCATAATCTGGGCAATCTGCAGCAGAATAAAAAGCAGGCTGCCCCAGATGCCGGCTGAAGCGATAGCGGCCTGCAGTTTTTCCAGCGAGGTAAAGACACCGGCCTGCCAGCCCCAGATGCATAAGACAACGGCGGCAAGCAGAATTACACACGAACAGACCGTACTGATGGTCTTGAATATGCGGTTTTTGTCCATGTCTTGATTGTAGCACAGATAGTCTTTTATACCCGTCATTTTACCTGGAATTAACGCAACTACCGCTTGCGTGACTTGGCCGGCGGAAAAAGGGACAATAAGGGTGTAGAAAAGAACAGAGGTAAACGAGGATGAAACCCAAAAAGATCAAAAAACAAACTTCAGTCATGGCTATAGCCAGTACGCTTGACAGCCGACGGCCGAGTCTGGACAGCCGGGCGTTTATTCTCTGGCTGGCTCATTAAGGAAAGGACAGAAAGAAAATGAAAAACGAATATAATTACGAATACGAATATGTTTATTCACAGCCGGCCGAGGATGAACCGCAGCCGGTTAACGAGCAGGTCAGCTGCCAGCAGGTGTCTGAAGACAGCCGGGCATTCATTCTCTGGCTGGCCCACTGAATAATCAATTAACTGTTCAGTAAAATGGACAGTTTTCTTTGTCAGCGTATATAATAACGGAGTACGACAGGAGGAACATATGCAGGCAAAACAATCAGAGTATCTGCGGCAGGTCAAGCCGCAGCTTAAAACGCTTATCACCCTGCTGCAGCCCAAGGCCGACTATGTGTCGATTCTGGCCACTGATGTCAGCGGTCAGCGTTATGCGGTCAGCCAGCGCCAGAGCCAGATCAATGACTATGTCTTTGGCGAAAGAGGCTTTGTGGTAAGACTTTACCGTCAGCAGGGCTATCAGGAGTTTTCCTTTGATGCCATCGATGATGTCAAGGCGGTGGCGGCTGAGATAATCGCGGCTTTAGACCACCAGCAGGAAATGCTGGATGAACTGAAGGTGGCCAAGCTGCCGACCCCGCTGATTCAGCAGGAGCCGGCCGCCGGTGAATTTGCGGCCGAGGTGCCGGCATCAATGTATGACATTGACGCCGCTGATGTCATCAGCCGGCTGCGGAAACTGTCCGATGCCGGGGCCGCCAAGGAAAATGTTGTTGAATGTCAGGCGGCTTATACCATCTGTTATATCAATAAGATGTTTTTGTCTGACAATAAAGATCTGACCCAGGCTTATGCTTATTCAACCAGCCAGTATGTCATGCTTGGCTTAAAAGACGGGCAGACCCATATGAATTACACTTCCGCTTCCGGCTGGTACGGCCCGGAAATACTGGATACCTTCATGGCCAAAGTCGAAACAGTCTATCAGGATCTGATGGTGCTGTTTGATGCGGCCAACCTGATCCCGGGAGTCTATGATGTCATCTGTCCGCCGGAAGCCAGCGGTCTGATTGCCCATGAGGCTTTCGGCCATGGCGTGGAGATGGATATGTTTGTCAAAGACCGGGCCATTGCCAAAGACTGCATCGGCGATACGGTGGCTTCACCGATTACGGATATGTATGACGGTGCCAGCCGGCAGCAGCAGACAGCCTCGTATTTCTTTGATGACGAGGGCACGATGTGCGACCGGACCAAGATCATTGACCAGGGCATTCTTAAAAGAGGAATGTGCGATGTCATGGCGGCAGCCCGGCTGAATACCGAACCGACCGGCAACGGCCGGCGGCAGAGCTTTGAGCATAAGGTATATACCCGCATGACCAACACTTATTTCCAGCCCCGGAATGATAAACTGGAAGATATGATTGCCTCCATCAAATACGGCTTTGTCATTGACGGAGCTTCATCGGGCATGGAAGATCCCAAGCACTGGGGCATTCAGTGTGTCTATTCAAGGGCCAAGGAGATCAAAGACGGCAAACTGACCGGCAAGGTCTTCAGCCCGGTTTATATGACCGGTTTTGTGCCGGACCTGCTGAAATCTATCACTATGATTGGTCCGGATATTGAATTGAACGGCTGCGGCTACTGCGGCAAAGGCTACAAGGAATTTGTGGTCGTCAGTACCGGCGGCCCGTATATGAAGACGAAAGCGAGGCTGGGATAATGATTGAAAGACTGCAGAAACTGCTGGCTGACTGCGGCATTAAAGAGTATTCCATTGTGGCCCGGGAAGTTAAGGGGCTGGAAGCTTATTTTGTCGGACAGCTGCTGGACCAGCACCGCATCAGACATGTTACCCATACCAAGCTGACGGTCTATTATGACTTTGAGGAAAATGAGAAGCATTACCGCGGCTCCGCTTCCGCCGAAATCTATCCGACCCAGAATGATGCCCAGATCAAAGCACAGCTGCAGCAGATGTACGCTAATGCCGCTCTGGCCAAAAATGAATGGTATCCGCTGGTGGCCGGACAGAAGGCAAGACTGGCCGGGCAGCCGGCTGATCTGACGGCGGTCATGAAGACCGCTGTTGAAGCGCTGCAGGGAATCAAAAACACGGCCAGCGAAAAAATCAATTCCTATGAGATCTTTGTCAATGAAAGTCTGTGTCATCTGGTCAACTCCCAGGGAGTTGATGTCGAATATGCCATGACGGATGAAATGATTGAAGTTATCGTCAACGGCAGTCAGGACGGCCATGAAATCGAACTTTATCACCAGGCCACTTTTGCCGACCAGCCGGTAGAGAATATCAAAAAGGGCATCATGGAAGTGTTTGATGAGGCCCATGACCGCAGCCAGGCTGTCATGACAAAGGCTGACCGCAGCGTCACGCTGATTCTGCGCGGCGACGTCAACAGCCGCCTGTTCTCTTATTTCAAAGGCCAGACTGATGTAAGCAGCATTTATATGCATGCCAGTCAGGCCCAGATAGGGGATGTTCTACAGGACAAGGCGGCTGAAACTGACCTGATAACCATCAAGGCCTGCCGCAGTCTGCCGGGATCTTCAGCCAACCAGCCCTTCGGCGATGATGGCTGTAGCGCCCGCGACTTTACCCTGATTGACCAGGGTGTCATTGCCAATCTGTGGGGCTCCAATCACGCTGCCTATTATCTGGGCATCAAGGATATTGCCCCGATGTTCAATTACAAAGTCAGCGGCGGCAGCATGTCTTTAGAGCAGATGCATGCCAAGCCGTATCTGGAAGTTGTCAAGTTTTCGGATTTCCAGATGAATGAGCAGACCGGTGACGGCGGCGGGGAAATACGGCTGGCCTACTGGTTTGACGGCAGCAAGAGGATTCCGGTCACCGGCGGTTCGGTTTCATTCAACATCCGCAAATCCCTGAATCATCTGCGGATGTCACAGGAAAGCCGGCAGGTTGACAATGTCATCGTACCGGAAGCCGTCATGATGTTTGACATTGCGGTCAGCGGCGAATAGAAAAAAGCCCGCCGTCACGGCGGCAATAATACGTGATAAAAAAGACTGTCCGAAGCCGGAACAACCGGCGTCAGGCAGTCTTTTTTTTAAAGGAGCGGGCCGGCTATTGGACGGCCAGATACGCTGTGATGACGGTATAAAGATAGACCGGGCTGTCTTTGGTCTGGCTGTTAAGCTGCTGCTGCCAGCTGTCGGCGTTTAAGGCATTCAGCAGCTGGCACAGCAGAGCTCCGGTTTCATAGGGCATCCGGTCAGCCAGATAGCTTTGCTGGATGTTTCCGGCCCGCAGCGCCGGAATAACCTGACTGAAAGAAACATCTTTGACGTTGTCAAAATACATAACGCCGTAATCATATCCGGCAATCTGTGAAGCCACAATGCTGACATACTGGGCCGTTCCTTCGGCGGTTTCCATGGCCATCTCCGCTTTCAAATAGTCCGGATTGGCCGCAATCCGCTGGGCCATGATATCCGCATATTCCCGGGCCAGCTGGACCAGGGTAGTGTGCGAAGGACTGTTCTGACTGAGCTCCGTCTGGATTTTGGCCAGCACTTCATACTCAGAGGCAATCAGATCAATGTCGGCTTCCGAAAGGCTCTGGGAAAAGCGGCCGCCGTCTGGCCAGGCGGTCTGCATATAGTAATGGAAGGCTTCGTGGGTCAGCAGGGTGATATAGTGGTTGGTTGAATACGGCGGGGTCAGGGATTTGCGGGCCGTGTATTTTGTGAAGTAAACCTGATCGCCGAATAAGTGATAGGTCTTGCCGATGGTATTGAAATTGCCGAACTCAAAGCGCAGGCCGAAGACCTGCGGGGCCAAGACTGATATCCGGTATACCTGAAGGCTGCTGTTTGACGGCATGATGATCTTCTGGGCAAAGACGCTGCTGACTTGCTGGCTCGGATTTATCAGGTAAGCCGGGCCGAACAGGCCGTTGACGGCCACAATTGTCTTGTCCTGCAGATCATAGCCTTCCCAGACATCTTTTTCGCTGCTGGTCTGAAAGTAGGCATCAAGTTCTGACAGCACCTTCTGATCAGCTTCGTTGAGGTCCTCATAGCGGGTCGAAAAATGATTGGCGGTAACTATTGCAGCTGCCGCCAGCAGCACAGCGCCGACAATGATGACTGCCCGGATAAAGTGTCTGTTTTTATTAGTTTTCATATCTCAGGCCTCCTGGCCTTAATAAATACCCAATGCCTGGCGTCTTCGGACGGCCGCATTTACAGATAAACGTTTTATGCAGGGACGGGTTTTTCTGTTAACCTGTCACCCTTTGCGGCCCTAAGCCCATTATAGCATGCTGGCAGCATCCGGTCCGGGCGGGCTGATCCGCCAGCCGCGGCCGGCTTGCTGGATAATTGCGATCAGCAGTTGACATCATGATACAGGAAGTATATTATCCTGTCTTTGACAGTTAAGGGACGAAAAACGCCAGAAACCCAGTAAAATAAGG
>CAYTET010000081.1:0-6193 GCA_964436975.1 uncultured Erysipelotrichaceae bacterium | reverse complement strand
CTGAAAAACTACCTGAAGCAATCAAAGAGGAGAGTAAAGAAACTACTGGAAATTTATTTGTTAATTATCAAATAAATATTGCCGATAGTATTGATAGTTATGCTGTTATTAGAATTCCAAAGAAAGGTTGTATTGTTCGTACTCATAGATTCGGAAATACAAAAAGACGTGGATTTAAAGAGGAATCATTTCAAAAATCAATAGAAAAGTATTTTGGAAATCATTTTATCATTTCAGGTGAAGCTCGTTTAAATACTGGGAAAGATACAAGACCTTTTGAACCAGACATTGCGATTATTGACAAGAAAAAAGATAAGAACATTAGAATTGACGTAGAAATTGATGAGCCTTATGCCGCGATAACAAGACAACCAACTCATTGTAAAGGTGAGGATGTTATGCGAGATACTTATTTTGTTGATAGAGGTTGGATTGTTATTAGATTTTCTGAATTTCAGATACATACACAGGAAATAGAGTGTTTAAAATATTTAGCCTTTGTAATTCGTTCAATTGATTCAAATTATGCTTTTTCTAATGATTTGAATTCTCGCATAAATTTAAAAACTGAAAAACTTTGGGATATTGTTCAGGCTCAAAAATGGGAAAAAGCAAAATATCGAGAGCAATACCTTGAACATGAATTTGGTGTTATACCTGAAACAATAGAAACAGTTGAAAGAGATTTTAGTGAACAAGAGATTTTAGAGGAAAAACTTGTAACACCAAGTATTATTGGTGTTGAGGAAAAATCTAAGAGTGTTGGTTATAATAAAGTCAATGTCCATCCAAGAGATAAACGAATTTCATTTTATCCAGATTCGCATATTTACACAATTGACGGTGTTCCTGCACCTTCTGCAAGTACAGCGGGGTCTGCCGCTATCACGGCCTGCCGCGCAGGCCCCTGGACGTAGTGGGCGATTCTATCCAGCTTAAAATAGGCAAGGAGGACAGCGGCCGATGACAGTTTTTGACCGCCAGCAGCAGCTGGCAATTGATACTACCGGCACCAATATTCTGGTATCGGCGTCGGCCGGGGCCGGCAAAACCAGTGTTCTGGTCGGCCGGCTGACCAAGCGGGTTGTGAAGGATCATATTCCGCTGTCCCGGATTCTGGCTTTGACCTTTACCGAGGCGGCGGCAGCCGAAATGAAGACCCGGCTGGCTTTCAGCCTGCACCAGGTTTATGCCGTTTCGAAAGATGATGCCGAAAAGGAATGGCTGGGTCAGCAGCTGGCCGGTCTTGAAGCGGCCAGCATTACAACCATTGACGCCTACTGTCTGACCATTGTGCAGAAGTATTTTGCGGTCATCGGCCTGGATCCGGCCATGACAGAGAATATTATCAGCGAAGGGGTCGGACGGATTCTGCGCCAGCAGGCTTTTAACCAGGTCTATGGCCAGCTGAGCCGCACTGATCCTGACCAGGCTCTGATGATGGCGGAGTACTTCAATGCCCGCAGTGAAGATTATGAAAACCTGAAAACAGCCATTGACGACATCAACACCACGGCTCAGGCGGCTTTAGATCCGGCCGCCTGGTACAGCCAGGCCGCTGCTTCCTATAAGCCGGTCAGCCAGCTTAAGCAGCTGCCGGTTGAAACGCAGCAGTTATTCTATCAGCATCTTTACAACCGGCTGGGCGAGATAATTGATCTGCTTGACCAGATGAAAAACTTTGTCAGGGATGACGCAAAACTTGATGAGGCAACCTTTAAGGCCAAAGCCAATGCAGCGGTCTACAGCCAGCAGTGTCTGCAGCAGGGCGATTATGATGCTTACTGTGTTTCCCTGGAGGCGCTATTGGCCACTAAGACAAGCACGAACGATAAAAATACAGAGTATAAAGCTGTCCGCGGCAAGATGAACAGAAACTGCAACAGCCTGCTGGCGGACAGTTACAGCTCAGCCCTGCTGGTAAAAGATCATAACGGCCTGGATGAACTGTGCCGGGCCCTTGTCCAACTGGCGGCTGACACCTATCAGAATTTCCAGCGGCTTAAAAGAAAACAGCTGGCCATGGACTTTGCGGATATGGAACGCTTTGCCTATGACATTCTGCTGGCCAACGATAAGACCGTTGCCCGCATCATAGCGGACAGCTTTGATGAGATCACCATTGATGAATTTCAGGACACTTCAGTTCTGCAGAACGCCATCATTGAAGCCATCGCCAAGCCGGACAATGTTTTACGGGTCGGCGATGTCAAGCAGTCCATCTACCGCTTCCGCCAGGCCAAGCCCGAACTGATGCGCTCGCTGATGACGGCCGACAGCACGCTCAACATTACCCTGCAGCATAACTACCGCTCCCAGCAGTCGATTATTGAATTCTCCAACGGTCTGTTTGACAGGCTGATGAATGTAGAAGGTATTGCCAACCGGTATGCTGCGGCTGACCAGGTTGAAATCGGCATTGACAGTCAGAGTCAGGATGAATATGTTCCGGTTGAATATCTCATGCTGTCTGCCGACAGCCCGTCACCAGATGAGACTGAAGAAAGCGAAAGCGAAGAGCCTGAAAGCCAGGACGATCTGACAGCGAGCCATTACAAAGCCGAACTGGTCGCCGGCAAGATTATCGAACTGATGCAGCAGGACCCTTCACTGAACTTTAAGTCTTTTGCGGTGCTGACCCGCAGCCATCAGGACAAGCGCTATCTGCGCTACGCCTTTGACAAGTACGGCATTCCTTATAACATTGATACCCGCAGCGGTTTTTATAATTCCGATTTCTGCTGTATCGTGAAGGCCCTGGTCAATCTGATGATCAACGGCCATGACACTATTGCCATGCTGGCGGTACTGACCAGCAGCCTTTACAAGCTGACGGATGACCAGCTGGCCCGCCTGCTGATTGATTACAAGTCGGTTACGGCCGGTGTCAGCAAAGAGTACAGCTATGTCTATCAGGATATTGCCGCCTTGCGGTCAACGGTGCGCCAGCACGGCATCACGGCCATGCTGACCCAGCTGGCCCAGCTCAACGGTTTCTACAACAGCCTGGATGCCAGCCAGAAGGCCAACTTTGACTATCTGTTTGAGATGGTATCCAGCCAGAGCTTTGACTCGCTGGCCTCTTTCAAGCAGATACTGGACGCCGGCCAGGATGAGCGTTCTTCCGAGGCAACCAGCATCGGCAGCGATGATGATGTTGTAACGGTGACCACCATTCATCAATCCAAGGGTCTGCAGTACCCGGTGGTCTTTATCTGGAGTTCGATCCGCAATATCAATATGACTAAGCGGGACAAACTGATTGTGGATGACAAGCTGGGTATCGGCCTCAGCCAGCTGACGCTGCCATACCGGGAAAAGAGAACGACGCTGCAGCGGATGGCGCTGGAAGAAAAAGACGACCAGGAAGACCTGGCCGAATATGTCAGACTCTTATACGTTGCCGTCACCCGGGCGGAAAAGCTGCTTTACTTTGTCGGTGTCGAGCCTAAAGACTTCGGCATCCAGCAGCAGGGCCGTCCGGTCGACATGGCGCTGCTGCAGAGCCGCAAAGGTATCAGCGGACTGGTTCTGAATGCCCTGTTTTCCGATGACCTGATGACTGTCGAGCTTCAGAAGCCGGAGGTCCTGGCAGCCCTGGCTCCGCTGGCGGTATCCTACGATGACCAGCTGCCTCAGTTTGACCAGCCGGTCAGTCTTCTCAAGCCGGTGCAGACGCCCAGTGAAACCGAGCTGAAATTTCTGCCGGGTCTTGATCCGGATGCTTCAGCCGGCGGCAGCCGCTACGGCACAATGATGCACCAGGCGGTCGAAGTTCTGCCGGACCGCCCCTGGACTGTTGCCGACATGGCTGATCTGCCGCTGCAGCCGGCGGATAAGGAAAAGCTATTGGCATTTGCCGGATCGGATTTATATAAGCAGGCTTTGACCATGACGATTCATAAGGAGTATCCCTTCTATGTGGAAACGGCCAGCCAGCGCTTTATCGGCACGATGGACTTTGTGGCCATTGGAACCAAAGACATTATCCTGATTGACTTCAAGACTGACAGTGCCACGGAAAAAGAAATCAGCAAGCGCTATGCCGACCAGCTTAATACCTACCGGCAGGCCCTGCAGCTGCTCTATCCGGATCATGACATTAAAGTGTATGCCTGGTCCTTCCATAACGGAACCGCCATTGAAATAGCCGCCTAGATTATGACTAGCATCAAAAAATCGCATCAACGTGCGATTTTTATGTGGCTTTATTCAATCGGAGCAGGGCTCAAACCGGCTGACTTCCGTCCCTTTGCGGCTGACCTTCTGCCGCCAGTTGGCCAGCGGCCGGCTCCACAGCACATCATTCATGTACAGCGGCTTATAGACAACTGCCGGCTGCAGGGTCTCGCTGTCAATGGTCAGGGCGGCAACCTGGTATACCTTTCCCTTAAAGTGGCGGTAGTCAGTGCCGGGGCGGGCCGCTTGGCTGGCGATGGAAAAGGTTCTTTCGTCATTTTCTTTGGCCCAGTCCAGGAAAACCTGGATCAGACCGCTATATAAGTCAGCCGGAATCAGATCAGGCTCCCATAAAGTAATCCGGGCCGGACCCAGTTGGCCTAAAAGGTCCCATAGGGCATCCAGATTGCGGCCGTAATATGACGGGGCCTGCAGCTGGTCTGCCAGATGGTCATGCATGGCCTGTTTGTTTATCATCAGCTGGCCGTTAAGATTGATTTCTTTCATGATTGTTCTCCCTGTCAGTAAAGCTGGGTAAATGAAGAATAATGGTCTTCCGTGTAGTAGATCAGACCGTCACTTGAATAAATAAGCCGGTGGCTGTTGCGGTAGCCGCCGCTGTAATCAACGTCACATTCATAATAGATCCGTTCATCCGCCTCCGGCAGCAGTTTTTCCCGGTTGCCGAAGACATCGCCGCCGATGCAGCCTTTATCCGTTACTTCCCACAGATTGCCCTTGTCGGCATCCCAGCCCAGTTTGTAAGCCGCGCTTTTGGTCAGATAGTTGACCGGCAGGCAGTCATATTCATGAATGTAGGCGGCCACTTCTTCTTTGGAATAGTAAGCCGTGTTGATATCAGGAACAGTGTTCTCAGCGGCCGGTTTTTTTCCTGCACAGCCGGCCAGTCCCAGCAAAAGTGTGACTGCCGCTAAAAAACAAAGAAGCCGTTTTCTCATTGCCGCGCCCTCATTTCTTCCAGGAATATAATACCATACCGCCGCGGCTTAAAAAGAAAGTTAGCCAATGGCTCAAACGGGGGGTAAAAAGGGCCAAAACCGATTTGAAACTTTTTGTTAATTTGTTATTGCAAAAGAAATGAAGTGTTATATAATCATACAAGCATAAAAGAAGGGCAAAATTAAGGCGGCTCAGAACCGCACGTTTACCAAAAAGTTTGCGTCAAAACTATACAGCAGAATTATTTTAACAAAAGACGGAGGAACAATGAGCACAAAAACGGTAATGGACGTCGCTTATGACGTCATCAAAAAGAAAAAAGAAGGCATCGCTTTTGCGGATCTGTGGAAGAAGATTGTCAAGGAGATGCAGTATGACGACAACCAGGCAGCCAAGAAGATCTCCCAGTTCTACACGGATCTGACCCTCGACGGGCGGTTTACAACCACCAAGAATAACAAATGGTATCTGAAAGACTACCGCAAGTTCAACGAAGTATTCGTTGATACCAGCAGCTTATTGGATGATGACAGCGACGAGACGGAAGAAGAGACGGCTGAACCGGTCGATCCGGAAGACAATCTGCCGGAAGACACCAGCAAGGAAGATTATTAATCTAAACGGGAATGCGACGCTGGTCCGGCCGGCTGGATCAGGGAACAATAAATCTAAGCAAGCCTTTTAACCTTGTGGCTGAAAGGCTTTTTTGCACCCTTAATACGGCGGCAGAGCCCGCCGTCACATTTATTCGTACGAAAAAGTGTGCTGTATTACATTTATTCGTACGAAAAAGTGTAAAGCCTGATATGACCGGGCCGTAAAACACTGCCGGCAAAACATTAATTCACCGTTCTTTTTCAGCTGTATAGATACAGTAACGCGTTATTTTGCCAATTAAGATACTGTTTACAGGTCAAAATAGCCATAGGAATCGCTGGCCATATCTGAAAGAGCGGATTGGTTTTGAAGGTGATAGCGCCGCTTGTCTTTCCGCAGAATATTCTGCCGGCACAAAGCGGACATGATCCGCAGAATATGGCGGTAACTGGCTCCG
>CAYTET010000080.1:0-6194 GCA_964436975.1 uncultured Erysipelotrichaceae bacterium | reverse complement strand
CGCCGTTGTTCTCCCGTAGTTCTTTTGTCAAGAAATCTACTGTGAAACGTTTTTGGCTGAGCCGGCGGGTCTTAATCTGCATGACCGCCCCCTGAAAACCGCCGGTAAAACCGGCTTGTTCATCCCGGGGCTGGCCGTTCAGCATAAAGCCGACAGTTTCGGCACTGCCGCAGCCGCCCTTTTTGCCGGCGCTGCCATCCCATAAAGCCAGCAGAAGGTGACTGTGGGCGGCTATGTAGATGCCGGCCTGCCGGTAACTGTAACTGCGGTCAGTCTGGCTTGGTCTTGCTTCGGTATCCGGAGCGACGAAAACAGAAGCGGCCTGTTTTAAAAGCGCGTCAAACTGCTTCTGCTGGACCGGGGTGAAGTCGGTCCGGTAATCAGCAGCGGCCAGCGGCAGCGGACAGATCAGGGTTATGCCCCGTTCCACTGCGGCCTGGGCGCACAGGGTGTCGGCCCCGGCGGCCAGTGAATTAAGCATGATAAAAGAAGAAGCCGGATAAGTTGCCTGAAGGCGGGCCAGCTGCTGGCTGACTGTCTGCTTTAACTGGGGAATATCAGCCGCTTTAAGCTGCCGGTAGCCGGTTACGCCTATTACAATAGGAATCATGACATCCAACCTCTTTCCCAAGGCCTACTGCACGATAAAATAGGCAGCTTTTTCACTGGCGGTCAGCTGACGGCCGTTAAGCTGGGTGCGGCTGGCCTGGATAGCCTCGGCTAAAGTCGGCAGAGCAATAATATACGTGTCGCGGTCAGCCGAAGTCTTGTAACAGATTTTATTGCCATCAGCCGAGACAGCTATAATCACGGCTTTGTTTTCACTATCCGTCAGATTGAGAAATGTTACTCCGGTATCGGCATCAATCAGGGCCGTACGGTACAGATACATCCGCGTCCCGTTTATTTTCATCTCAATGCGGCTGTTGTCGTAGATATAGCCGTTGATATTGACTGATTCGGAAAAGAAGATGCTGCTGTACTGGCTCAGCTTAGCCGAACTGAGATTATAGCGGTGCCACTCCAAACTGGATGCTGAAAGGTCGGTTAATGTCTTGGCCTTATAATCTGCCAGCAGATAGCTGCCCTGACAGGCCGCGCATACATAGCCGTCAATCGTACTGAAGCGCAGGCCCTTGTCATCAATCTTGTTAGGCAGGGTGACGGTATAGACCTTCTCATTGGCAGGGGTTATGACACTGAGCTGGCTGTCAAGGGAATAGGCCAGCATGGAGCCGTCATCTTTAAGGGCAATCCGGCTGTATTTGGCAATATCAACGGTAGACTTAACCTGACCGGTTTTGATATCCAGAACCGCCAGGGTAGCCCAGCCGCCGACAATGCTGTCATAGCCATCGGCAAAGGTATACAGAACCGCAAGGTTGCCGCTGTCATTAAAGACAAAGAAGGTATCGATATCAACCGCCTCGCCAAAATCCTGCAGATTTTCATAACTGCCTTTGACTTTTTCCGAATAGCCCCGGTTCCACAGCGGCGTATAGTCCTTCGTTTCAAAGACGGTCATCACACTGGTGCCGTTTGAGGTTAATGTCACCAGATATTGGCCATCCGCACTGAAGACAAGGGACATCTCATTAAGATAGCACTGCTGATCCTGGGCATACCGGTAGCTGGGCGTAAACTCCGTCACGGTCTGCCAGTCAGATGTTGCAACCACCCGAATCACGGTCGGCACGTTTTCAGCAACGATACTGGAATCGCTTATGGGATAAAGCAGCTGGCTGCCGTCAGGTGAAAAAGCAATCATGTTAGGCGCACTTGACGCCCAGGACGGGAAATTGTACATTCCGGTGTTATCTGAATAAATGATTTCACCGGTCTGACTGTCATATACCCTCAATTCGCCCTTGCTGTAAAGCAGGGCCAGAACTGAACTGTCAGGAGAAAACGCGCTGCCGATGACTTCGGAATTAAGCGGTCGGGTCAGATCTGAAACAATGGAATAGGAATTGTCCGGCTTTACGGCCGAATAAATCTGAATCGCGTTGAAACTTTCCAGCAGAATTATTGCATCATCTTCGGCAAAACTGGCTTTTTCCAGGGTGTTGGCACAGGTCAGCTGGATACTGACATTGCCGCTGCGGTCAATAAGGCGGGCATAATTATCCGAACATGTCAGCAGCAGCTGGCTGGCGTCGCTGCTGAATTCAGCGGCGGATACCGTATAGCCGGTCTGGGTGAATGTCGAAACAAAAGACATGGTGGCATAATCAAAAATCATCAAGGTCCCCTTTTCGGTGATCAGATAAAAATATTTATCACTCTCGGATCCGGCAAAGCCGATGGCCGCCGCAACCGAACCGTCCAGGGCCGTGTTTTCCAATGACAGCAGTATTTCACCGTCGGAAGTACGGCCGAAGATAAATGATCCAACATTTTTCTGCAGATCATAATCAAAACTGTAGCAGCTTGCCGCAAAATAAGTGCCGTCAGCACTGGCAGCCAGAACCCTTACCTGACCGGGGGTCTGATAGGTCCGGATATTCTGCTGGGTTTTAGCATCCCACAGCAGCAGGTTAACCTGGTGGTCACCGCCGCCATAGCCGCCGATAAGATAAGTCGGATGGTCACTGGCCCCGGCGGCCGGCAAAGCCCCGTAGATAGCATAAATTTCACTGATTTTGATGGGCTGGTCACCCAGCAGAAGCACGATCTTGGGCTGATAGCTGCCATCGGTGCGGTAATAGAGCTCATAGTCCAGCGACCAGCTGGACTTGGAATCCGCCAGTGTCCAGCTGTATTCCCGGTCCGTATCTTCTTTTTCCGGCAGCGTCGCTGAAAAAACGGTGCCGTCTTTGCGCAGGAAATCAACCCTGTCGCCGTAGTAGAAGGCGCTGACCGAACCAGAAGGCCGTAAAACAATGTTGTCAGGCTTGCTGGTAAAGAGCGCATTATCAAAGCCGTCCTGCCGGCTGCCGGTCGTCAGGGAATAATCCTGAATATAGGCGGTCGGATCGTTAGTCGCAATACGCAGGGCGCTATTGCCCTGGCTGTCGTTGAAAACCGTATAGTCGATTATCTCATTGGCAGTAGTGACAATGGCTACCGAACTGTAGGAGTCGGCGGCGGAACTGCCGACGGAACCGCCATTGTAAAGCAGCTGTAACAGGGCATTGGAAGCCTGCTCCACAATGGGGCGGCTGGGATTATCCGGATCATCCGGCAAGCCCTGCAGCGCCAGCAGCAGACCCAGGGAATGATCACCCTGCTCATCCACGCGCAGGGCGGCATCAGCCAGATAGAGCGACTGACTGGTCAGAGCTTCATTGCGCTGGGCGGAAATGGCCCGGTTCTGAATAATGGCATAGGTCAGAAAGCCCCCGACGACCAGCAGGGCGGCCAGACTGGCCGTCATTATCGTCTTCAGCCGTCTCTCGCGGGCCCGCTGCTTCAGGTCATCGTAGCTGACATTGAGCATCGGTGCCAGCAGGCGCAGGCTTTCGTTTTTCAGTTTCTTAAGCCGGGCCGCCGGGCTGTCATCAACAACATTGGCTGCCAGCGGTTCTTTTTCAACCTTCTGGCCGTCGATAGTGACAAAGCGGAGTTGCGGCGGAAAACTGGTCTGCGGATCACCGGAAACCAGAACGGTCAGGATATGATCGCGCCGGCCTAATCCGATAAAGGTATCAATCTCCTTCATGCACCACTTCGACTCCAGCAGCGCCGGGGTGCAGATGACAATCAGCCATTCACTGTCCTGCAGTGCTTTGGTGATGTCGCCGCCTAAATCGCTTGACAGCGGCAGCTCTTCCTGGTCGCGGAAAACCCGGCCCATTTTGGTTTTGCCGGTGCTTTTCCGAATCGCTGAAGGAATATGATAAGTCTCAATTAAGGTGTGCAGCCGTTTGGCCACGGTCATGTCCGGTTCGACATGACGGTAACTGATAAAAGCTGCATAGCGGTATTCAGCGTTGCTCATGGTATTTTCCCCCCCATTTAGCGTTTAGCCTTTTATGCCATAACAAAACTCAATCCATCCGGTATATCGTCAAGCCGTCATACTGCTTGATTAGCTCCAGCATCTTCTCCATCGGGGCAATATCTTTTTCCTGCTCTTCTTGCGGCAGATCCGCATAATCAACCAGATCGCTGTGATGCCGGATCAGCTCCCGCTGGATGCTGTCTTTCTTGGCCGGCTGGCCCGGCTGCGGGCTGCTAATATATTCACTGCCGTACTGCCAGCCCATGGCGGTCTTTTCGGCACACCACCGCTGGTGTTCAGCCCTTCCTATTTTGGCCATGTCATCCTGATGACCCGGCATTTTGATCAGCTGGGCAAAAGAGGTGACCGGGGCATAATCAACCGGCCGGCTGGTGTAAAAGCAGCCGATGGCATTAAGCTGGCCGGCAAAGCCTTTAGCCTGGGCGATATTGGAAAGCTTGTATTCCAAAGACAGTTCCTGTTCAAAAAGACGCTTCATTTCATCGGCTGTACCGGCTTTGGCATAGCGGCCGTTTAAAGCCAGGGCAAAGTCATAGATGTTAAGGTAGCTGGTCTCGGACAGATACAGACCGGTCTTTTTCTTTTTTACCTCTAGTCTGGCTTCAACCAGCCGGCTTGGATCAGGCTGGCGGATATCCGGCTGATAACCGGCACAGACATCTTGCAATTCGATTATCTCGGCAATATCATCGGCAAACTTGCTGCGGCCGGCATAGGTTGCTCCCGACTTTTTGCGGTAGCCGTCATAGTGCATGTCGCCATAGGTTTTAGCCTCTGTTACCTGGTCTTTGTAAGTCTCATCAAAATAGTAGACCCAGTGCATGGATTCAGCCGGTTCAAACAGCATGTCAAAATCAAAGGCGAAGATGCCGCTGCGGCTGTTCTGGCCGTAGCAGGTCCTATCCCAGCACTGCAGTTCATCAGCCAGCATCAGCAGATAGGCTAATGGCTGGCCATCATCCAGCCCTAAGGGCTGTTTTGTATGCAGAATGGACCGCAGCGTAAATTTAAACAGGCTGTTATGCATCATAACAGCACAGAAACTGTCTAAAACCGCCGGGGCAAACTGCTCGTATGCCGTTATTTCCGGATGGGCCGCCAGATAGTTTTTGGCCAAAACCAGGCCGCTGAAATAAGCATGATCCATATACAGATAATCCATGGCTACCGGAATGTCATGAATGGCCCGGTCAGCCAGGGCTTTTTCCAGCTGATGCTGCAGGTAAAAAGACTGCCCGCTGACTTTTACCAGATAAGATGGCGCCAGCCTTTCCGTGATGGCCCGGGCAAAAAGCTGGTTCAGATCACCCAGCGGGCTGAAAGAAAACTCATCCATCCGCTTGTAAGATACATAGGGGGCAAAGCCGAAATCATCATTGTTGTTTTTGTCCAGCTGGCAGACATAGGCTTTCATCTGCTGATGGGCAATCTCAAAGGGATAGCCGATATCATGAAACAGCGCGGTCAGACCCCAGTACTGCAGAAAGTGACAGGCGGCGGCCGGACCGGCCGGCAGATTGTACCGGCTGTTGTAGGCGGTTCTGACCGCTGATGAATTTCTATAGATAGCCAGGCCCATCAGAAAAACATAGACGGAATGCGAATAATGATCCCGGTGCTTCATCAGCAGCGAGCTGGCATTTGTCTCATGTTCCGACAGCATCTCCAACAGCTGGCCGGCGGCCTGATAGCCGCTGCCAAAGGGCCGGAAGATCTCACAGTAGCAGTAATAAATATCAAAAGCATCTTCCCGGGAGCCGGACTCTAAAAAGCGGCCGGCCGCCTTCTCCAGGCACAGACGGTTGATGTCTTTTTCCATATTGTAGGGAATCGGGTTGGCGCTGCTGCTTTTGCCGTCCGCATCAGTCAGACTGACCCGGCTGGGCGTGGCCAAATCAAACTGCAGGTCGGTGCAGTCATCGCGGATGAAAAGCAGCGCCTGACGGCCATAGCTGCGCCGGCTCAGAGCCAGCGGCGGAATTGTAGCGGTATCGGCTAATTTGTAGCGGGCAGCGTTAAGCCGCTGTATTTTCTGCAGTGCATTGTAACCCATAGTTAATTCTTTTCCCCTTTTTTATTAAAACCCTCTTTATGGCAAGCGGGCCTGGTGCCGCCGGACCGGCGGCAAATCTAAATTATGTAAGCGGCAATCGTGTATACAGTGTATAAATTGAAGATATCACAAAAATAACCGGCCTTCAATGAAATACTGCCGGTTTGGGCATCAAAA
>CAYTET010000079.1:0-6218 GCA_964436975.1 uncultured Erysipelotrichaceae bacterium | reverse complement strand
AGTAGATATACATTACAACCAATAGAAGCGGAACGATATACCACTTCAAAGTGGCCTGCGGGTTGCGCAGAATCTGCAGGGCGCTTTTTGAATAATCAGACATATGTTTTCCCCCTGTCTGTCATCAGCAAAGCCGGTCAGCTTACGGAGGCTGCGGCTGTTAAACAGAGTATAGCACAGGATTATTCACCGCCGACAGAGGATTCCGGCCGGCGTCCGATTTATCCCAAGGACGAGGCTGTTTATTGTATTATTAAGACAAAGGAAAGCGCTTGGCCGCTTTGCTGCGAAAGGACTTTGCTATGATAGTCGATTTAAGTCTGCCCCTTGCTTACAATGATAACACCGCGCCCCGCTATGGCCATTCCGGAACCCATTTTGATGTCATGGATAAAGAGTTTCCCCTGGAATACACGGAAACGGAAGGAATCCTGTTTGATGTCAGTGCGGTCGTAAACCGGGACATTGATATCAGTGATATCGATCTTGAAGCCGTTAAGCCGGCGGCCGCCGTTCTGTTTTACACCGGCTGTCTGGCCCGCTGCGGCTATGGCACTGAAGAGTACATTCATAATCATATTCAGCTGAGCTGGGAGCTTATTTCAGCCTTGGTGGAAAGACAGGCTGCCCTTATCGGCATCGATGCGGTCGGCATCCGGACAGGCAGCGATCATGTTCTGGCCGACCAGCTGTGTGCTGATCAGGACTGCTTTGTGGTGGAAAATATTGATAATCTGGATAAAATCATCAGCTGGCCGGTTATAAAGATCAGCACTTATCCGCTTAATGCCATCGGGCTGACCGGCATACCCTGCCGGATGGTGGCCCGCAATGGAAAAGAGGAGTTCTGATGACTTACTGCTTTACTAAGGAACTGACTACCCCGCATCTGCGGCTGCGCCGTTTCCAGACAGCTGATGCAGAAGCCATGTTTGTCAACTGGGCATCTGACCCGCAGACGACAAAGTATCTGACCTGGCCGGCTCACGCCAGCCGGCAGGTTACCGCTTCTATAATTGCCAAATGGCGCAGCCAGTATCGCCAGAAGGACTTTTACCAATGGACTATTGATCTAAACGGCGCCAGCATCGGCACTATCAGCGTGGTTGAATCTGACCGTAAAACCGGCAGTGCTGAAATCGGATACTGCCTGGGCCCGTCCTACTGGCACAAAGGCTATATGAGTGAAGCCCTGCGGGCCGTGATGGCTTTTCTGTTTACCCAGGCCGGCTTTGAGCAGCTGCACTGCTGCCATGATACCCGCAATCCCTATTCCGGACGGGTCATGCAGGCTGCCGGCATGCATTACGATGGCATCCTCTATCACCAGAAGATTAACAATCAGGGTATCTGTGACGTCTGTCTGTACAGCCTGAGCCGTAATGAATTTGAAAAAAAGCCGCCGGTCCGCGGTCTGCGCCGCCGGCGCCAGGCCCTGAGTTTTCAGCAGTGCCAGACGATTCTGCGGCAGCAGCAGGACGGGGTATTGGCCCTGCTGGGGTCTGATGGCTGTCCCTGCGGCGTTCCGCTTAATTATGTGTATGAGGATGGCCGGCTGTATTTCCACAGCGCCCTGACCGGCTGGAAGCTGGAGGCGCTGCGCCGCTATCCCCGGGCCGGCTTTACCGTGGTCGCCCAGCATAAGGTGATAAGGCGCACTCTGAGCACTGATTATGCCAGCATCATGGCTTTTGGAACATGCCGCATCCTGGAGAGCCCGGAAGAAAAACGGGCGGCGCTCAACGCTATTGCCGCCCGCTTTGGCAGCGGCAGCATGGCCGGCCGGCTGGCTGAGGCCGCAAAGGAAATTAACCGCTGCGTCATTATTGAATTTACCATCGAACAGCTGACGGGCAAGCAGAGCCTCAGCAGGGTTGTTCCGCAATGATATGGATGGCCGGCGGAATAATTGTGCTGCTGCTGGCGGTCTGGGGCTGGGCTGAGACCAAACATCTGAAAACCAGCCGGTATGTTATCAGCGATGCCGGGATGCCGCCAGGACTGGACGGCTTAACAATAGTGCAGCTTTCCGATCTGCACCAGGCCCGCTTTGGCCGGGGGCAGAGCCGGCTGCTGGCCTGCTGCCGTATGCAGAAGCCGGATTTGATCGCATTGACCGGTGATATCTGCGACGATGAAAATGATGAAGAGCTGCTTGCGTTTCTACGGCAGCTGGCTGACATAGCACCCTGCTATTATGTCAGCGGCAATCATGAGGCAAAGATGAATGACTACACGGGCTGGCTGCAGAGAGTAAAGGACTGCGGCATTACTGATCTTAATGACAGGACCTGCCCGTATTCATACGGTGATGTTAAAATCACTCTGGCCGGTCTGTCTGATCCGACCCATCAGGTTGACCGCCATGATGCGGCTTCCAACCGTAATTGGACAAGTTTGCGGCTGGATCAGCTTTCAGCGGATCATGACAGGGAATATGTTATTCTGCTGACCCACCGGCCGGAATTGTTTGACCTGTATGCCTGCTACCCGGTTAACCTGGTGCTGGCCGGTCACAGCCATGGCGGCCAGATCAGGCTGCCCGGCATCGGAGCCCTTTACGCGCCCCAGCAGGGCATATTGCCCAAATGGGCCGGCGGGATGTATCATAAAAAGACAGCCACAATGGTTGTCAGCAAAGGTTTAGGCTGCAGCCTGCTTCCAATCCGGCTTTTTAATCCGGCGGAGTGCATGGTTGCGGTCCTGCAAAAAGAAAAGGAGAATTAACGATATGGAAAGAACAATTAACGTCACCGGAACGGCCAAGATGGGCGTCCATCCCGATCAGATTGAAATAATGATTACCCTGCAGAAGAGAAACCGGGATTTTGCCAAGGTCATGGCAGCTTCCGTCGATCAGACGGCCCAGCTCAAGGAATCGCTGCAGCAGGTCGGTTTTAAGGCGGCCGACATTAAAACAACCGGCTTCACCGTTGAAACCGTTTATGACCGCAGTGATAATCAGAACAAGCTGAGCGGCTACCAGTATCTGCATAATCTGAAAATCGTCTTTGCCAATGACAGTGACCGACTGAGTCAGGTGCTGACGGCCCTGATGAACTGTGCGGCTGAACCGCGCTTTGATATTTCCTATACGGTCAAGGATCAGGCCAAGGTCAAAGAAAAGCTGATGGGCAAAGCTGTTGAAAATGGTCAGCGCAAGGCGGCCATACTGGCCCAGGCGGCCGGAGCGGTTTTAGGAGAGCTTGTCAATATCAGCTATCAGCGCAATAATACGGAAATGTACGGCCGGCCGGTGGCCTTTATGGGCATGCGGAATGAAACGGTAGCGGCCGGGCTGGATCTGCAGGCTGAAGATATCACCATTGAAGATGAAGTCAGCATGACATACTGCATTAAGTAATCAGCCGGCTTATTTTTGTCATGTTATTTTTGTCATGTTCCAATAAATAGAAAGAGGATCTCTTATGGACCAGTTCATCGCCCCGATTGCGGCCGAAATGCAGGTTGAGCAAAAACAGGTTGCCAATACCCTGAAACTGCTGGAGGAAGGCAACACAGTGCCTTTTATTGCCCGCTATCGCAAGGAAATGACCAGCGGGCTGGATGAGGAGCAGATTCTGCATATCCAGCAGCAGTATCAGTACCAGGTCAATCTGGCCAGCCGCAAGGAAACGGTGCTGCATCAGATAGAAGTACAGGGCAAACTGACCGATGAAATCCGCCAGGCTATTGCGGCAGCTGAAAAGCTTTCCCAGGTCGAGGATCTTTACCGGCCTTATGTGCAGAAGAAAAAGACCCGGGCCGGTCTGGCCATTGCGGCCGGTCTGCAGCCGCTGGCTGACTGGATGATGACCAATCCGGCTGAAGGCAGTCTGAAAGAAAAGGCGGCCGAATTTATCAATGAAAAGATAACCAGCACTGATCAGGCCATCCAGGGTGGATGCGACATTATTGCCGAGACTGTCAGTGACAATGCCAAGCTGCGCTGGCGTTTTAAAGACGTTATCGTCAAAACGGCAGTTCTGGTCACCAAGGTCAAAAAGAACAACCCGGATGAAGCGAAGACATACCAGATGTATTATGACCGCCGGGAAAAGCTTACTTCCCTGGTAAGCCACCGGATAATGGCCATAGACCGGGCGGAAAAAGAAAAAGTCATCACCGTGACATTCGAATATGACAGCGCAGGTCTGATGACCGAAGCGGTTCTGATGCTGACTCACGGCCGGCCCTCGGTTGTGGAAGAACAGCTGAAGCAGGCCGCCGCTGATGGCTGTGAAAGACTTCTGTTTCCCAGTGTGGAAAGAGAGATCCGCTCCGATCAGACGGAGTCAGCCCAGCAGCAGTCCATCGAGGTGTTTTCCGCCAACCTGGAAAAACTGCTGCTGCAGCCCCCGCTGAAGGGACGGATTGTAATGGGCTTCGACCCGGCTTTCCGAACCGGCTGCAAACTGGCGGTTCTGGATCAGACCGGCAAGATGCTGCATATTGATAAAATTTTCCCGCATGCCCCGGTCAGTAAAAAAGAAGAGGCCGCCGCCAAAACCCTGAAACTGATCCGGGAGTACAATGTGGCCATCATCGCCATTGGCAACGGCACCGCCAGCCGGGAAAGCGAACAGTTCGTCGCCGAACTGATTAAAGAAAATAAACTTGATGTCAGCTATGCCATCGTTTCCGAAGCCGGGGCTTCGGTTTACAGTGCCTCTGCGGCCGCCCGGGCGGAGTTTCCGGACCTGCATGTCGAGGAAAGAAGCGCTGTTTCAATCGGCCGGCGGCTATTGGATCCGCTGTCCGAATTAATTAAAATAGACCCCCAGAGCATCGGGGTCGGCCAGTACCAGCATGACCTGCCGGCCAAACAGCTTGACCAGCGGCTTGACGAGGCCATCATGAAATGTGTCAACCGCGTGGGCTGTGATCTCAATACAGCCTCGGTAGAGCTGCTGACGCATATCTCCGGTCTGACTAAAACCAGTGCCCAGGCCATTGTGGAATACCGCAATGCCAACGGAAGGTTTGACGAACGCAGCCAGCTGCTGAATGTCAAAAAGATGGGTGAAAAGACCTTTACCCAGTGCGCCGGCTTTCTGCGGATTAAAGACGGAACCCAGCCGCTTGATGAAACCAGCATCCATCCGGAATCATATAAAGCCGCCACCGCCCTGATGAAGCAGAACCATATCACCGTTCTGGGTCAGAGCGACATTGTCTTTGACCAGACCGCGGCGGCTGAATTAGGTCTGGATGATTACACTTTAAAAGATATTGAAGAAGCCATCCGGCAGCCGCTGCGGGATTACCGGGATCAGTTTACCGGAGCTTTGCTGCGCAGCGATGTCCTGACCATTGATGATCTGAAGGTCGGCCAGAAATTAAGCGGCACCGTCCGCAACGTGGTTGACTTCGGCGCATTTGTGGATATCGGCCTGCATCAGGACGGTCTGGTTCATGTTTCCCGGATGAGCAAATCTCATCTGACCAGCCCCTACGGCACAGTGGCTGTAGGTGATATTGTCACCGTCTGGGTAGCGGCCATCGACAAGGAGAAAGAACGGGTTTCCCTGCAGATGATTCCCTACGGCCAGACCGGTCAGTAATATATACAAGACAGAGCAGAATATGGTAAAATACTTATTGCATAACTATGAATTGCAGCAGATAGGAGAGGATGTTTATGAACGCTGAAATGTGGTTATGGCTGGCGGCTATTGTGATCTTCGGAATTGCTGAAGCAGCTACGGCGGCTCTGGTGTCCGTCTGGTTTATAGCCGGCTCAGTTGTAGCGCTTATCGCGGCCGGGCTGAACGTCAGTTTCCCCTGGCAGCTGGTTCTGTTTGTAGCGGTCTCAGCACTGACTTTGCTGCTGACCAGACCGCTGGTAAAGAAACTGACAGCCGACCGCAAGGTGACTCCGACTAATGCTAACCGGATCATCGGGCAGTCAGTAAAGGTAACCGAAACTATTGATAACATCAACGGGACAGGCTCCATATATTATGACGGCCTGACCTGGACCGCCCGCAGTAAAAACGGCCATACCATTGGCAAGGGCAGTCTGGTTACCGTAGAGAGCATCGAAGGAGTAAAAGTTATTGTTTCACAGGAAAGCAAAGGAGAGTAAAACACTATGCCTGGATTCTTCAGTTGGTTGCCGCTGATTATCTTAATCATTCTGATTCTGGTAGTCCTCATCAGCAACATTCATATTGTTCAGCAGTCAAGAGCTTATGTTGTCGAAAGACTGGGCGCCT
>CAYTET010000078.1:0-6298 GCA_964436975.1 uncultured Erysipelotrichaceae bacterium | reverse complement strand
GCCCGTGTCAAAATAGCAAGCCGCCGGTTTTTTTGTGCCCGTTGGTAAAATAAATGCGCAGATAATCCCCCATTGGCTATATAATTGAAAAAATAAGTCAGGGGGATTTATTTATATGAAGATAACCGAAAAACCGCAGTATGATGCCGCCGGTGTTTTAATACCGGAGAGCCATAAGCATCACCGGCATGACCGCAAGGACGGCTGGTATATTGAAGACATGGATTCTTTCCATAAGTACTTTATCCACATGTCGCCTAACCGGGCTGACAATGAAGTATGTCTGCTGGATGAACTGGACATCACCAGGGTGATCGATTATCTGGAGGCTAAGAATGCCGCCCATCCGGAATATAAAATAACCATTTTTCATGTCATCATCACGGCTCTGGCCAAAGTCATATACCAGCGGCCGGACCTGAACCGCTTCATATCCGGCCGGCGCTTCTACCAGCGCAAGAGGATGGTGTTAAGCTTTGTCGCCAAAAAGAAATTTGCGGATGAGGCGGAAGAGGCCATGATGATGCTGCGGCCTAAAGTTGATGACAATCTGGACTCGCTGACTAAAAAGATTGTGGGCGATGTCAGCCAGGCCCGCCGCAACGCCTCTGACGGAGCCGATTACGGAGCTGACAAGGCCTTGGATATGGTAGGCCGTCTGCCGCGCTGGCTGATGATGTTTGTCATGTTCATCTTCCGGCGGCTTGATTTCCACGGCCTGTTCCCGGAATCATTTACCAGCGTCGATCCAAACTTTTCAACAGTGCTTCTGTCCAATCTCGGATCGATCAAATGCTCGGCCCCTTATCATCACATTTCCAATTTTGGCAGCTGCAGCGTGATGCTGGCTATCGGCACCATGCATAAGGATACCTATGTCAAAGATGATGATGAGATCGGCATCCGCTCGGTTCTGGATTTCGGTATTACCCTGGATGAGCGCATCTCCGACGGCTTCTATTTTTCCAAATGCATTAAGCTGATGCAGTATATCCTGGACAATCCCACTCTTCTGGATGAGCCGATCGGCAAGCCGGTGGCCGAAGAATTTGTACTTCATAAATAAAAACAAGAAAAGCAGCCTGCCGCTGCTTTTTGCGTATAAGGGCCGGGCTGTCTTACCAGCCGGACTTTTCATAAAATAACAGGTCGGAAGGGGTCAGATAAAACGGCCGGCCGCCATTATTTTAGTGCTGCCGGCATAGATGTCCGGCTGGCGGGTGATCAGATCGTAGTGGCCCTTGGCCTGATGCTTGCCGCCCAGGGCAATATTGCGGCCAAAGCCGATGTGGAAAGTGCCGTATACGGATTCATCTTCAATATAGGCAACTCCGTCACAGCGGGCCAGGGAGTTGAGGCCGATGCCGAATTCAGCGGCCCGGTACATCTCCGGATCACTGAATGAGTCAATGTATTTTTTAAGCCTGAGGCCGTCGAAAGTCGGCTCAATCCAGGTTATAAGACCGTCTTTTAAACTCAGCCGGAAGGGCTTTTCGACTCTGCCGATATAACCCAGCGAGCCGTCAAGGACCAAAGTGCCGCTGGCCGTATATTCTTCAATCGGCACGCAGATTTCAAAGGAAGCCGAGGCAAAATGATGCCGGCCGGCTGCCAGTCCGGTAAAGCAGAAGGCCTTACGGCCATGCTTTGTAAAGACCAGATCGGTTCCCAAAGCCGTGACGGCCCGGATTTCATCGGTGCTGTTAAGCTTTTTCAGCGGGGCTTTGGCCATCCGCTGAGCCTGCTGGCAGCTCATGGCCATGAATTCACGCTGAAATAATGAGGAGCCGTCTGTTGTAGCCAGGGGCAGCGAAATAAAATAGGAGCCGTGGGTCAGGGCATACTGAACGGCGTCAGTGGTCACAAACGAGAAGGTGGTGGCTCCCACAATCACGTTGGCAAAATCAAGTTTCCGGGCAAAGCGCTCCAGCGCCTGGCCGGACTGAACCTGGTCGGCTTTGAGTATCGTGATTTTGGGATAAGCCCCGATCAGCTCCACCTGCTGGCGGACCGCTTCGGCTTCCTGCTGATGATTTTCATCCGTTATAAAATGCAGGACGTCTTCGCGGTTAAGCTGCGCCCAGTTATTAACCAGTATTGATGCTCCGGTAGAAATATCCATATCGATCGCCTTTCAATGACGTCTCAATTCTAGCGCAACCCCTGGTCAGATTCAACCGGACTGCTTAATGACAAGACGGGCCGCATCTGCTAGAATTAACAGCATAAAAGATCTGTGAAAAGAGGTATTGTGATGGCCTATAAATATGACACCGTCTACGATTTTAAAAAGCCCATTCATCTGATTGGCTACAAGCGCTCCTATATGCAGCATTTCATCTATTACCTTTTTCTGTTTGCCCTGGTGCTGGCCGTGGCTCTGCTGCTGTTTTTCCGGGACGGCAAGCTGACCTTTACCATTACCCTGGGCCGGGTATTGATTACGTTTCCGCTGGTCATCATAGGCTATTTTGTGGTTGACGTAGTCAAGGAGAATGACAAGTATGCCAAAAAGCTGCTGGCTAAAACCCACTGGTCACTGGCTGAACTGATGGAAATGACCGGTCAGGATGCTGTCCAGACCCAGAAAATAATTACCCGGGTGCTGGAAATGTCCTTTGCGGTTGACCGCTCCTGCATCATCAAGCAGCCCGGCCAGATTAAGAAATAAGGAAGCGCTGCGGCGCTTTTTTTCCGGCTGGACCGGCCGGTCGAAGTGAAAGCGCTTCTCGCAAAAAGTGAAAAGTTTTCATTTTTGTGAAACATTTCTGAATTTTGGGAAAATATGTGATACAATAATGGGCATAAAGGAGGGAGCAAATCCTTATGGAGATTCTTAAGCTCATTGGTGTCGTAATTGTCATCGTCGGCTTCATCCTCAGATTTGATACCATCGCCACTGTCGTTCTGGCAGGCATCGCAACAGGTCTGGTAGCCGGCATGAGTGTTACTGACATCCTTACGACGCTTGGTTCGTCGTTTATTTCCAACCGTACGGCTACACTGTTTGTTCTGACATTGCCGGCCATCGGTGTTTGTGAGCGCTATGGTCTGAAGGAAAAAGCCATTGACTTTATCCGCAGCATCAAAAACGCCACCGCCGGAGGCGTCATCGGTGTCTATCAGGCTATCCGTACGTTAGCCGCCGCTTTCTCAGTCCGTTTAGGCGGTCATGCCCAGTTCGTCCGTCCGGTCGTTCTGCCGATGGCCGAAGGTGCAGCTGCTGTCAAGTATGGCTCTTATGATGAAGAGATGGATGATGTCATCAAGGGCGCCGCGGCAGCTTCTGAAAACTATGGCAACTTCTATGCCCAGAACTGCTTTATGGGTGCCAGCGGCACTCTGCTGATTGTCTCGACGTTAGTTGAGCAGGGCTATGAAGTAACCGCTCTGCAGATTGCCAGCTGGTCAATCCCGATTGCGGTCATTTCATTTATCGTCGGCGTAGCACGCTGCGCTGTCATCGATAAGAAATTAACGAAAATGGCTTCCCAGAAGAAAGGAGCGGCACAATAATGGCTGAAATATTAGCAGGAATGACGGCCGCCAAATGGGTGGCTGAAGTATTCTATTTCTTAATCGGTATCATTTTTGCCCTTGTTGGTGTCAAAGCCCTCAAGGATCCCAATGCCAAAAAGAAGATCACAACTGTCGCATTCTGGTTCTTGCTGGCATTTACCTTCTGCTTCGGCTTCTGGCTTCCCAAGTATATCACCGGAATTGCCATCATTCTGTTTGCTGTCTTAACGGCAATCAAGGGTGTCGTTCCCAGTGCTTCCAACAATCCTGATCCTGTCCAGGTCCGCAAAGAAGCTGACAAGATCGGATACAAGATTTTCATTCCGTCACTGGTTCTGGCGCTTTCCGCCGTTCTGTGTGCGACTCTGGGCGCCGCTGTTCCCGCGCTCAACTTCATGACTTCCAACAATGCCATCGGCATTGCGTCCGTTTTAGCTCTGATTACGGTTCTGGTTATGACCAAAGCCCCGTTCAAGTTTGCTGTCGATGACGGCACCCGTCTGATGGACAGCATCGGCTCGACCGGCATCCTGCCGCAGCTGCTGAGTGCCTTGGGCGCTCTGTTTACAGCGGCTGGCGTCGGCACGGTTATCGCTAACGGCGTCAGTGCCATCATTCCTGATGGCAACCTGCTGATTGCCTGTATCGTCTACTGCGTCGGCATGGCACTGTTTACAATGATAATGGGCAACGGCTTTGCCGCCTTCTCCGTTATCACTGTCGGTATTGGTATTCCGTTCCTGATCATGCAGGGTGCCAATCCGGTTGTTGTCGGTGCCCTAGGCTTAACCGCCGGCTACTGCGGCACGCTGATGACTCCGATGGCCGCCAACTTCAACATTGTTCCGGCCGCCTTGCTGGATACCAAGAGCAAGTACACTATCATCAAGAGTCAGGTTCCTGTGGCCCTTATCATGCTGGTAATCCACATTATCCTGCTGTACTGCTTCGCATTCTAAGACACGCTATAACCTATAGTAAAATAGAGCCCGGCCCCTGCGGTACGGGCTCTTATGGTACAATAATTACAAGGAGGTACTTATTATGAAGATTCTTGTAACCTGTTTTGGCCCTTTCGGCGGGGAGAGTGTCAACCCGGCGGAAAAAGCCGTTGAACTTGTTAAGGATGAAATAAAGGGCGCACAGATTGTCAAAGTGGAAGTTCCCGTTGTCTTTGGCAAGGCTGTCGATGTTGCCTATCAGGCCATGAAGAAGGAACAGCCGGATGCCGTGCTGTGTGTCGGTCAGGCCGGCGGCCGCTTTGCGGTTACTCCGGAGCGGATCGCCATCAATGTCAACGATGCGCGCATCCCGGATAATGAAGGCAATCAGCCGGTTGACGAGCCGGTTTTCGCGGACGGTCCCGCGGCTTATTTTGCCAGCCTGCCGATTAAGGCCATGGCGGAGAAGATCAGAGCCCGCGGCATTCCGGCCCAGCTGTCCGAATCAGCCGGAACCTATGTCTGCAATGATCTGATGTATGGTGTTCTCTATCATATTTCCAAAGAGTTTCCCGGTACCATCGGCGGCTTTATGCATGTGCCGTTTTTAACCGAGCAGGTCGTCGACAAGAAGAATGTCCCGGCGCTGAGTCTGACCCAGATTACCGAGGCCATTACCGCTTCGCTGGAAGCTATTGTCGAAAACGCTGAATAAAGCTGATTATTCATGATGAGCGGCTCTGCCGCAGAAAAACGGCCATTGTTTTGCAATGACCGCTTTTTTTATGCTTAAGGTTAAAAACAGACCAATGAATCAGCGCTTCCACAGATCAAAAGGATAGACACCGTCATTTTTAAAGTTCTGGATCTTATTGGCAACCGATTCTTTATCCTGGGCATAGGTAACGCCAAACCATTCTGCGGCGGTTTTCATAACTTTGACCTTGACAAGATGGCTGGCGATAAGTGAACCGATAGCTGTCGGTATGACATGTTCGGATTTCAGTTCTTCGCCATGCTGCTTCAAAAAGTCGGCAAACAGCTGCTCAAGCAGCGGGAAGACAGCCGGCGTCATGCCCCAGTAGTTCATGGAGGCAATCCCGTCAGCAATTTCAATGCCGTCAGCGTAAGCGTGGCCGTTGATCCGGCTGATACTGGTGGTTTCCACAATCGAAGTCAGATAGCCGTCATCAACCTGGCAGACGCCGCGGGTGACCGTGCCGTTATCTGTCAAAGTCTTGGTAAGCTGGTAGCCCACCATGCCAAAGGTATCATCACTGACCTGCCGGGCCAGAAAGTCATACATGATCTGATAAGACTCGCGGCCGTAGAAATCATCGGCGTTGATTACCATAAAGGGACTGTCAATAATCCTCTTGGTGGCTAGAAGAGCCTGGGTGGTGCCCCAGGGCTTGGTGCGGGCCGCCGGGCAGCGATAGCCTTCCGGCAGGTCGTTGATGTCCTGATAGGCGTAGACAACATCCATAAAAGGCCGGATCTTATTGGCGATATGTTCATCAAAAAGAGCTTCATGCTCCCGTCTGATAATAAGGATTACCTTGCGGAAACCGGCCTGATAGGCATCATAAATCGAAAAATCAATGATGCTTTCATTATTGGATCCCACAGTATCAATCTGTTTAAGGCCGCCGTAGCGGCTGCCCATGCCGGCTGCCAGAATAACTAATACGGGTTCTTTCATTATTGTCACCTCGTTAGCCCCATTATATAATAAAATCCCGCTTATTGATATGGTTTGCCGGGCAAAAGCCGGCCGGGCCGCAATGAAAATATTTTCATGCTGAAGTGAAAAGTTAAATACCACTTCACTGCTGACG
>CAYTET010000077.1:0-6302 GCA_964436975.1 uncultured Erysipelotrichaceae bacterium | reverse complement strand
TGACCAGCATAGTTTTCCCTATCTGAATATCTGCTGTGATATTAAGCAGAGCATCATGGCCAAAATGCATATCACCAGCTGCTTTGAAGGGCAGCCTAACGATGACAACGCCCAGGCTGACCAGGCCATGAAGTCATATGAATGGCTGTGCCATCCGCGCTTTGAATACCGCGGTCTGAGAACCAAGGCTTATTTTATTCATAATATGGACGGGCTGTGCGATCTGTATTTTGTCATCTTAAGCATTGCCCCGACTGATACCTCGGCTTTTAATATCCGGCTGACGCGCGACATTATCATCAAGTGCGGCTACCGGGTCAATAATATTTATATTATTCACCTCAATGGCAGCTATATCCGCGGTCCGCAGCTTGACGATGACCAGCTGTGGGTTATCACCGACCGCTTCTGCAACAGCAGCGGCCATCCTTCAAGACTGATTACCGAAAGCATCAACCGTCTTAAGGTGGATGCCGATACCATGATTGATCAGCTGCTGCATTTTGACAGTGATGAGCAGTCCTATATCGCGCCGGTCCGGTCGGCTGACTGCATTCAGAAAACCCGCTGCCCGTATTATGATGACTGTTTCCCGGCGGAAAAGGACCAGCCTGATGACACCATATTGAGTCTGACGGGGTCGTCCCGCAAATTTGAGATGTTCTCCGACGGCATTCACTACCTTTCTCAGGCTGATTCGTCGCTGATCGAAGGGAACCGCCAGCAGTATGCCCAGATCATGGCTGACCGTAACAATGGGTTTTTCATCGACCGGCTGGGCATTAAGACCTGGCTGAATGATAATGTCAGAACGCCGCTGTGCTTTATGGATTTTGAATGGGATCTGTATGCCATTCCGCCATATTCGGGAATGAAGCCGATGGAAGTGCTGCCTTTTGAATTTGCGGTTGTTAAAAGGGAAGACGGCACCCAGACCCATATCGAGTATGTCGGAAGCGGTGATGATCGGCAGCAATTCATTGAGCAGCTTCTGCAGGCTCTGCCTAAAACCGGCACTATTTTTGCCTATAACGCCATCGGGGCGGAAAGCATCCGTCTGCTGGAATTAATTCAGGCCTTTCCCCAGTATAAAAAAGCCTTGGAAGACATTCGCGGCCGCCTGGTTGATCTGGCGCTGCCGTTTAGCATGGGCATGATTTATGATGTCCGAATGAAAGGCATGTATTCTCTCAAGACAATTCAGAATCTGATCGATAAAGAGCATGATTATCATAAATTGGAAGTTTCCGACGGCCTGCAGGCGGTTCTGCGCTACCGGCAGCTGAGCCGGGAGCAGGATCCGGTCAAAAAACAGCAGGCCGTTAACGCCCTGAAGGAATACTGCGGCCTGGATGCATTATCACTTTTAAACGTGTACGATTATCTCACCGCCTCCTTAAAGGAAGGCGGATAACCGTAAAAGACCTATTTACAGTCCTGTAAATACGTTATAATTGATATAGGAGGTATATCTATATATGAAAGTAAATGTGCATGGAAAAGACCTTTCAGTCAGTCAGCAGGATGAGCAGCGAATCAGCGAAAAGCTTTCGTTTCTGAACAAATACCTTCTCATAGATGATGAAACGACCGCCATGGTCGTTGTTAAGAAACATGGCAATGATATTAAACTGGAAATCACCATTCCGACAAAAGTCGGAACCCTGCGCTCCGAAGTAATCGATCATGAAGTGCGCAGCGCCATTGATGATTCGGTTGATAAACTGGAAGACCAGCTGCGCCGGCAGAAAACCAGACTGTCCCGGCGGCACCGCGAGAAACTGGCCAAGGCCTTTGTTGATGAACAGGCCGTTGGCAGTGCCAGCACCGAGCCGGCTAAGGTAAAAAGAGTGGCTGTTGATGCGCTGGATATCGACGAAGCGATCCTGCGGATGGAAATGCTTGATCATACCTTCTTTGTGTACCGTGATGCGGCCAGCAATCTGATATGTGTCCTTTACAAAAGAGATGACGGCAGCTACGGGGTGATTGAAGCCGTCTAGCCGCGGTCCTGATTTTAAGCGGCTGATTATTCTGAAATAACGAAAGCGGGTCTGAAGCCGGCGGATTGCAGGGGCACAGCCCGCTTTATTATAAGAGGGAGGCCGGCTATAAATGCGGTTGCTTATTTTTTCATAAAATATTTATGCTATAATTGAAAAAAGCCAAAGGAGATATAATCGGATATGGGAATCGGTCAGAAACTAAAAGATATTATTGCACCGCCGGAAGACGGCAGTGAAGATGATGAAGAATATATTGAGCTTTCATCTGATGAAGCTAAAGCAATCAGTGAATATGAGAATCCTAAGGCAAAGGGGGTTTTAAAAGTGTCTGATGCCAAAATGGCGTTATTTGAGCCGCGTTCCTTTGATGAGGCTTCGGATATTGCCGATCATTTAAAGCAGCAGCTGGCCTGTGTCGTCAATCTGCACCGGCTGGATCATGATTTTGCCCAGCGGACAATTGATTTTCTGTATGGCGTGGTTTACGCTTTAGACGGCAAGATTCAGCGCATCGGCAAGGATGTCATTCTGTGCACCCCGAAGAGTGTCGGTGTCACCGGTGAAATCCAGGCCGAAGATGGCGAGGAGAGCCTTAAC
Organism: uncultured Erysipelotrichaceae bacterium; assembly: GCA_964436975.1. GTDB lineage: Bacteria > Bacillota_I > Bacilli_A > Erysipelotrichales > Erysipelotrichaceae > CAYTET01. The sequence continues at coordinate 3,699 of CAYTET010000077.1, read as the reverse complement.
GGCTGATTATTTTGAAATAATAGATTATTGAACAACATTTTGTGATGTGGCATAATTAAAACACTGTTAAACCAAATTATAGAAAAGGGTGAGGCGGATGAGCAATCAGCAGGAGCGGTTCAGTCTGGTTCATAACGGCTATGACTGTTATCAGGTTAATAATGAGATCGACCGGCTCGAATTTCAGATCCAGACGCTGAATGAGAAAATTGTGATGTATCAGAATCAGATTGATACGGTCAACAATCAGTTTTCAACTATCAAACAGCGCTACCAGATTCTGATCAATGAGCTGTCGATGCGGGAAAAAGCGGCTGATGATGTAGCCAGAATTGCTTTGAAAGAAGCCAATTCGGTTATTGAGAATGCTCAGAACAACGCTGACAGCATTATCAAGGAAGCCATTATAAGCGCCCAGACGCTGCTAGCCGAGGTCGCCCGCTATAATGAGCAGAGCACCCAGCTGAAAGACGAACTCAAAGACAAAGCCACGGCTTTTGCCCAGGCTTTAGAGCAGTGCAATACGCCGCAGATGCCCAACATCGATAAGATTATCGATTCGATGGCCGCTACGCCGGCGGATAATCAGCCAGATTATCCGGCCAATAAAACAAGCGATAAATAAGACAGGACTTATCTGTGATTCTTCCTTAGCGAGCCGGGCAGCGGTGAAAGCCGGCGGAAGGATTGATAAGCTATCACTTATTTGCCTTGAAGACGATATGTAGTCTTCAACGTTATCCGCGTTAAGGAGAAAAGTGCATGTCTTTAACGGCATGAATTAAGGTGGTACCGCGTTTCAAACGTCCTTTCGATAAGGGCGTTTTATTTTTAAAAAAAAGAACAGGGGAAGTAAAAGAGATGGACTATAAAGATACACTGCTGATGCCTGATACCGCATTTGAAATGCGGGGCAACCTGCCCAAAAAGGAGCCGGGCATAGCTGAAGAATGGGAAAAGAGCCGGCTGTATGACCGGATGATTGCCAACAATGCCGGCAAGCCTTTCTGGATGCTGCATGACGGACCCCCGTATGCCAACAACAATCTGCATATGGGCACGGCCATGAACCGCATTCTGAAGGATTTTATCGTCAAGAGCAAGAATATGGGCGGCTATCAGGCGCCGTTTTATCCCGGCTGGGATACCCACGGGCTGCCGATTGAAAACATGATGCCCAAAATAGGCATCAACCGCAAGCAGATGTCGACATCGGCTTTCCGGGCTGAATGTGAAAAGTATGCCCTGAAGCAGGTTGATATTCAGAAGGCAACCGAAAAAAGGCTGGGGACCCTAGCTGATTTTGATCATCCTTACATCACCCTGCAGAAGCATTATGAAGCCATGCAGATCAGAACCTTTGGCCAGATGGCCGTTAAGGGACTGATCTATCAGGGCCTCAAGCCGATTTACTGGTCACCCGAAAGGGAAAGCGCTGTGGCGGACAGCGAGACCTATTATGAAACCAAAAAGGACCAGACTATTTATGTGGCTTTCAGCGTTGCTGACGGTCACGGCGTGCTGGACGGCGATGAGAAGTTTGTCATCTGGACAACCACGCCCTGGACGATTCCGGCCAATCTGGCTATCTGCCTGAATCCTGATTATGAATATGCGGTTGTTGAGACGGCCAAAGGCAAGCTGATTGTGCTCAAGAAGCTGGTTGAACAGCTGATGGCAAAGTTTGAACTGGCGGATTATAAGATTCTCAAGACCTTTAAGGGCCGCCAGCTGGAATATGTAACAGTCAAGCATCCTCTCTACGAGCGGACATCGCTGGTAATACTGGGCAACCATGTCACTGACCAGGATGGCACCGGCTGTGTTCATACGGCTCCGGGCCATGGCATGGATGATTTTATTGTCGGCCAGAAGTATGGTCTGCCGGCATACTGCCCGGTTGATGAGAAAGGCTGCATGATGGCCGCTGCCGGCGCTTTCATTGAAGGAAAAAGTGTCTGGGAGGCCAATCCGCTTGTCATTGCCAAACTTGATGAACTTGGGGTGCTGCTCAAGCAGGAAACAATTGAACACCAGTACGCCTTTGATGAAAGAATGAAAAAGCCGGTTATATACCGGGCCACGGTCCAGTGGTTTGCTTCCATCGACAAAATCAGAGACGGCCTGCTCAATGAGATTGACAAGATCCACTGGGAAAACGAGTGGGGCAACCTGCGGCTGCATAACATGATCCATGATCGGGCTGACTGGTGCATTTCCCGCCAGCGGGTTTGGGGCGTGCCCATTCCAATTTTCTACGGAGAAGATAAAAAGCCGATTATTGATCAGCAGCTGTTTGATCATGTGGCGGATCTGTTCGAAGAATTCGGCTCCAATGTCTGGTTTGACAGGGAAGCCAAAGATCTATTGCCGGATGGCTATACCAATCCTGCTTCGCCTAACGGCCGGTTTACCAAAGAAAACGATATTATGGATGTCTGGTTTGATTCCGGATCATCGCACAATACCTTCGCCGAAAGGGGCTATCCTTATCCCTGTGATCTTTATTTTGAAGGCTCTGATCAATACCGGGGCTGGTTTAATTCCTCGCTTGTCGTCGGTTATGCCACCCATGGCAGCGCACCCTATCGCTCTGTGCTTTCTCATGGCTATGTCCTGGACGGTCACGGCCGGCCGATGCACAAGTCTGCCGGCAATGTCGTAGATCCGTCAGAAGTGATCAGCCGGTATGGCGCTGATGTCATCAGACTGTGGTGTGCCTGCGCCGATTTCAAGCAGGATGTCCGCTGCTCGGATGATGTCATGAAGCAGACCAGTGATTTTTACCGTAAGATCCGCAATACGTTCCGTTTCTTATTGGGCAACATCAGCTGTTCCGATTACAATGATGAAACCGATGCGGTCCCGTTTGAAAAGCTTTCCTTTGTCGACAAATATATTCTGGCCGTTGAAAGCCAGACCGTCAGCCGGGTCAGAAAAGACTATGAGAAGTATGATTTTCTGGATATCTTCATGACCCTGAACAACTTCATGGTCAATGAACTGAGTTCTTTCTATATGGATTATGCCAAAGACATTCTGTACTGCAGCAGCCGGCAGAGTGTCAGCCGGCGCCAGATTCAGACGGTATTCTACAAGATCTGCGATGATCTGGTCAGATTATGGGCTCCGATTCTGTCGTTTACCTGTGAAGAGATTTATCATGTCTTCAAGCCGGAAGCCGGAAGCATCTTTTTGACCCAGATGCCCCAGGCTGCTGAAATTGACGATGCGGCAGCGATAATTCAGCAGGGCAGTCAGCTGATGCAGCTGCGCAATGATGTCTTAAAGGAGCTGGAGCTGAAGCGCAATGCCGGTGAAATCGGCAAGGCCCTGGAAGCTAAGGTAAGCCTGGTTCTCAATGATGACAATAAATACCTGGAGACAGTTCTTTCCGCTTCGCAGATGGCCAATATCATGATTGTTTCCCAGCTGGCTTATCAGCAGACGGATAATATGACCGAGTATCCAACCTGTCATATCCGCATTGACAAGGCCGAAGGCCATGTCTGCAGCCGCTGCTGGCAGATTGTAGAGACGGTTGACGAAAACGGCCTGTGCCAACGCTGCAGTGATGTTATCAGTGAAAGAAAATAGTGATTATTGTAAGCCTGTATTATGACGGGAGCCGGTTCAAAACGGCTCTGTACGTTTGTAAATGATGTGAGACTATAATTTTTAAGAAAATGCGATTAAGGG
>CAYTET010000076.1:0-6480 GCA_964436975.1 uncultured Erysipelotrichaceae bacterium | reverse complement strand
CAGTGACAGAATGTTCATATTCTGCAATAGGTCTCATAACAAGATGAAGATTCTGCATTGGGATAAATGCGGCTTCTGGCTGCTGTACCATCGCCTTGAGAAAGGGATATTCAAGTTTCCCAAAGAAGAAGATGGTGCTGTTATCATCACTGAGCAGCAGTTAAGATGTATTACTAAACCATGAAACAACCTAATGCCCTGCAGGCTGAAAACGAACAGTTAAAAGCGGAAGTCGCCAGCCTTAAGGTGAAGGTTGACCAGCTGTCAGCTATCGTCGAATGGTACACCCAGCAGATACGGGTCAATAATATTCAGAAATATCAGAGGACCACTGAGAGCGGATCATGTTATCAGATGGCCCTTTTTGATGAAGCCGAAGTAATCCAGCAGGAGAATGAAGAAGAAAACAATACGATCACTGTTAAAGAACACACTGTTATGTAATGACCAAAGTCAAGTAGTATTTCAAAGATATTTGGAAAGAGCCTCAAACGGTATTTTCCGGGCATTGGCCACTCTGTTATTCGCGCATCAGGACGAATCCCTACGCAGGTCAATGGTTTCTGCCTTGAGTCCTACTGTCTAGAAGCGTGAATCACGATGATATCTGTGTCAACATAGTGTGAACGTAGATGACTGAAACTACCCTGTGTCAAAGTGCTCCTTCCAGATATCCTTGAAACTTACTTGATGGTATATAACTGTCAGATCGGTATGTTACGGCTGATGTTTCTTTTTCGCATATCAGTTAATGTGATCTGTCATCAATCCCCAGGTGAAACAGGCAAGTTCTCTGGCAATGGCAGCCGTGGCGACGCTGTACTTCACTCCTCTTGCCTGCAGCTTTCTGAACTTCTTTGAAAGCCTCACCTTAGCTTTGTCGGCATACGCAATGACTTGTTCATCATTACCGCTCTGCCTGCTCTTCAATGCCTTGGATTTGACTGCTGCACTGCCACGGCTGTATGTCTGTGCCGCTTCAACCAATAGTGTTCTCAGATGACTATTGCCTGCTTTCGTAATACCAAGATACTGTACATTTTTGGAACTAGAATCCTGACCTGGAACGAGTCCAAGATATGCGGCAAACTGATTTGCCTTGCTAAATCTGTTGAAGTCACTGATCTCAGAAACCAATGCCAGTGCAGTCAGTGTATCAATGCCTTTGAGGCATCTCAGTACTGCCACCTTGTTCTTATATCGGTCTTCCTGAGCGATCTCCTCAATACGCGCATCTATCTGATCAAGATAGTTGATAAAGGTATCATAGGCAATCATGTATTCATCCAGCGTTTCTATCTGCGTGGATCTCATTTCGATGCTGCGAAGCCAGCTGATATGTTTCTGTGTCCACTTCGCTGTCTCGGGATATAAATATCCATTTCTCAGACAGAAGGCCAGAATCTGCTGCTTGATCTTCTTCAGTGCCTGCTTGTGATCTGCACGCATACGGATGTATTCCCGCACATCAACATCATGCTCATCCGGCACATACACCTTGTTGTAAAGCCCATTGGAGTTAGCATAAGCTCAAATTTCAAAGTAAGTATGACACCAAGATAAACTGGACACCGCAAAGATGAAAACGGCATATATGTAGGCCGCTTCTGTCATATAGGAGTGTCCATTTTATGTGGGAATGGCTATAAAAAGGGCTAAAAGTATGCTATATTGACCTTGCCAGTATCTTATGAAGCAGCACGAGTTAGCATAAAAAGTAGACAACATAAACAGGAAAGGCAAAAGCAAAACACTGGACTTTGTTTGGGTGGCAATTCTAATGAAAAGAGACTTGTCAATTACGAATTCCTCTCTTGTTGAAGCATATGAAGATGCAATGTTTCAAAAAATATCTGCCGCTACAAAAGATATGGCTAAATTATTTAGTGAATATGGTTGCAAACTTGTAATTACAATGAAGTGGAGCAATGTGCAAGACAGGATAATATCAAACAAACGACTTCCAATAACATTTGGTTACGAATGTTGTATATGCTGTGATATTATCAGAAATGGTATCATTCAAAAAATTCCTTCAAATGATGGTGAAGCTGATTATTACGAATGTTCATCTTGCTTTACAGCATCGTTTGTTACAAAATCGTTTTTCCGTCCAAAACTGGTTTTAAACAACGATTTTTCAGAAACGCTGGATGAGCTAAGAAATTTCCTTAAGGCTTTGCAAGAAGGGAAAGTTTAAGCAATCACCGCAAACCTCCAGACAATAGTAATCTCCTACACTTCCTGACCGTTAATCTTGTCAACGCATCCCACTTGAATTTTCTCAATGAGTTTATTCAGTATGAACGGCGTTAAGGTTTCAATGTGCAAATAGTCGGAGATTGCTTGGCGAAGCTGTTAGGCATTGGCTTGATAGTCAACATTTTGTTCCAGCTTCGTATCCAGCACTTCAATTTTCCCTTGGATTTCCGTCTGCTCGGACTGGTATCTGTTTGTGAACGACACATAGTTTGCATCCGCTATCAGTCCGGCAGCGTGATCCTCAAACAGCTTATAAATTAGTTAAAGCAGTTGGTTACATTACCCCAATTCTTCATCAGCCTCATGGAGGAATCGGCTATTTTAAGCATTATCATACGATCCGCATAAATAAAAAGATAGGGGGTCATATTTTTATGTTGTATAAAACTATTAGACTACGAAGATATCATAAATAACAAATCAGCTTTAGTTAATTATCTCACTAAAAAATTCCGATTTATTTTCAGTTATCGCAAGGATTAAGAGCCCGTATTCACAAATGCCGCCGGTTTTTAACTACAATGAACTGTTTCAGCCTTATGTTGAGAAATACATTTTTAATAGAGAGAACTGACTGACATATCTAGGATACAGAGAAAAGCATCAGATTATGGTAGTATGTCGCTGCTGTAAAGAAAGCAGAGAGGCTCTGCAACAGATGCCCAATATTTTTACTCCTATTGAATACGAGATGCCAGAAGATATTTGCTTTTATCGTAAAAAAGAATTGTGGTTTGCAACTATTTCACATAAAAAAATCATATATGATCAATGCGACTAAAATGATTTTTCCTTTATTAACGGGTATGATATCTTGTGCACCAGATATTGAACGCTACCAATGAAGTCATTGTCGTAAGCTTTTATCATACGATTCATTTATACTTCCTATTTTGAACTCGGGCTGCTTACAGGCCATATTGCAATTAATGGAGTTTTGGACATCAATGGGAATGCCGGATGATTGCCCACAAGAATTTTCTAAAAAACATGATGAAAAATCAAGGGAAGAATACTTCACATCGTCCATGCTGACAATCCTCATTCCACAGAACACCAAGTGGCTACAGAAAGAAATAGAAAAAATTATCGGAATGGAGCACAAACAAAAGGAGGATTCAATATGATAAAACCAGATGTTGAGGTTATTTTTACTTTTAACGGAATGAGAAAAAACCCAGCTTATAATGGATATCGTCCAGCGCATTTGGTGACTGATAATTATTTAACGACAGGCGTGCACCACTACTATGGCACAAAAGAAGTTGCGCCAAATGGCACAGCAAAAGGAACAATTACATTTTTGACACCGGAAGCATATCCCCACTGCCTTTGGATTGGTAAAAAAATCAGTATTCAAGAAGGAGCAAGAATTGTAGGTGAAGCTACTGTAGTTAAAATTTTTAATCCAATACTTGAGCAGTTATGACTGCTGTATATGACACGCAAACCTCCAGACAATAGTAATCTCCTGCACTTCCTGACCGTTAATCTTGTCAACGCATCCCACTTGAATTTTCTCAATGAGCTTATTCAGTGTGAACGGCGTTAAAGTTTCAATGTTCAAATAGTCGGAGAGTGCTTGACGCAGTTGTTAAGAGTTGGCTTTGTAATCAACCCACTTTTCCAGTTTTGTATCCAACACCGCAATTTTCCCTTGGATTTCTGTCTGTTCGGACTGGTATCTGTTTGTGAACGACACATAGTTTGCATCCGCTATCAGTTCGGCAGCGTGATCCTCAAACAGCTTGAAAAGCAGCGCGGAAAGTTCCTGCTGTCTGCGTTTCAGCTTGTCACGCTCTTGCATTAATTGCATTTCAGAGGTGTCTAAGCCTTCTTTTTGTTCTACCAGCCGATAAAAGGCTTCGTCACCCTGTAGCAGCCTTGCCGTTGCCCGGATATGCTCTAAAACGGCTTTGTAGAGGTCATTGTAAAAGATGGCATGGGTGTGTAAGCATTCCCCCGGATGGCGGTAATGGTGCATACAGCGGTAAAAGGTGCGCTTGTCACGGCGGTAAGCCATAGAAAAGCTGTGGCAGCATTCGGCACAAACAAGAATCCCACGAAACATATTTTCCATTTCATAAGCATACGGCAACGGACAGGCTTTAATCAGCGTTTGCGCCTGCTCAAAATCCTCACGGCTGACAAACGGCTCATGCGTGTTGGAACAACAATGAATTGCTCTTTCGGCTGGCTCTGTCTTTATTTTGTTTTGTAACTGACAATTTCACGCTTACTTTTTAGTTGCTGTCAGGAGAAATAAGGCTTCCTGTTAGCGCTCTGTTCATATAGCAGCCAGCCAAATTCATCCTGCTCTGGGCATTTGGATAATTGGCCATAGTAAAAACAATTATGGTAAAATGTCAGTAGATGAAAAGTAACGCGATTGTCTAGCTGATAATTCCAGCGGCGGGAGGGCAGATGAGAAAAACGATGGCACTTTTATTGGCCGTGTCTATGATGGCACTATTTACCGGCTGCTCCAAGGCTGCCGGAAACCGGCAGGAGAAGCAGGATCCTGATGCGCCAGTTAGCATTTCCTCGGAAATAATCACTTCTTTTAAAGCGGAGTTTTATACGGCCTGCCTGTCTGATTACAGCGGTTCTTATGACTACTGTTATATGGAAATGACAAGAGAGGGCGATGAAGCGGTCTGTCTGTGGCAGGGAAGAGCCTATGGTCAGTCCTTTGACCGCAAGTTTACGGCGGATGGCGCGGCCTTAGACCAACTGCAGACGATAATCAAAGAGGCTGATGTAATAAGCCGTAACGGCTTTTACGGTCATACCAGCGGCATTCCTGAATGCGGCGGTTCTATTGCCGTCATTTATGATTCAAAAGAGCAGATTAAGGTTGAAGATAATGCTTCGGTTCTGTTTTCTGATGCGGTTGAGCCGCTGTGCCGGCTTTATGAAGATCTCTATGCCGCCTCCAGCGGTGACAGTCTCAATGATCTGGTCGCCTTCCGCTTTTACCAGGGCGGCGGGGAAACCAACCAATGGCATTCCTATAATGCCAAAATAGATTTTGACGGCATCAAGGCTGAAGTCGGAAGCCCCGATGGCGAATTTGAGATTATTCTGGACTCGTCATATTGGAGTCAATTGATTGACATGGCCAGATACTGCCGGCTGGACCAGTGGGACGGCTTTACTGACGCCAACAGCGATCAGGTTATCCTTGATGCCAGTTCGTTCAGTCTGGAAATGAGCTTTGCGGATGGCCGGACGATGACGGCGCAGGCCAGCGGATCATACCCGGAGGGGTATAATCAGGCCGTGATAAAGATCGGCGATCTGTTTGATTTGTGGCAGAAAGTTTATACCGGGATAGAATGATTCCGGTTGCAGTTCGGCTGAATTGACAAGTGTCTTGGCAATGAGACACTTTTTTCTTAGCCGGACTTAATAATGATATAGTTAGGACAGAAAGAAACAGGCTATGGAAATCGATTATCTGGATAAAGGCAGCTATTTCATCAGCACCACCGGCGGTCAGCTGGTTTTTGATTATACCGTTTCCGGACGGCTGAACCAGCTGGACCGGGAACGGCCGGTGACTTTTCTGGTCAGCCGCAATGACAGTGACCATTATCACCGCAAGATATACAAGATGACCCATCCGGACAAGTACTGGGTGCTTCCTTCTTCCGTCAGGGATGTCCGGGCCAAGCCGCATCTGGTCAGAATAGGCATCCAGCAGATTTACGGTAATCAGTTCATGCGGCTGGTCAGCCTGCCGGCCGGCAGCGGCGGACTGACGTATCTTATTGCCATGGATGGCTGCTTCCTGCTGTATGCGCCTAATCTGATAGCCGCGGCTGAGGATGATAAAACGGCCTTTAACCAGGCCAAGGCCATTCTGGCCCGGCTGGATAAAAGGACTATTACGGCGGCTTTTATGCCATGGTGCAATGAGCAGCCGGCTGTCTGTGCAGCTTTGGTGCGCTGGCTTTGCGATAACCGGCGGGTTGATCATATCTTTCCGGTGGCGGTGCCGGCTGATCTGCCTCTGCTGCCAACGGCGCTTTCGTCAGACGGCCGGGCCGGCAAAACCATCATTCATACCATTGAAAAGCCCGGTCAGCAGTGGATTATCTGACTTGTTTCATGTCCACGGTACCGGCAGTGCAAAAATAATGAAAAAACGGCCAAAATCCTGTGTCAATATCAAGGGAAAATGTCCCAAATAAAGAACCATACGAGCAAGGGAAT
>CAYTET010000075.1:4725-6565 GCA_964436975.1 uncultured Erysipelotrichaceae bacterium | reverse complement strand
CCTTAGAGACGGTACAGTCATCAGCGACGTCCAGGCTGTTTACCAGAGTCCGGCTGAAAATGAAACTAAAGGGATACTGACTATCGACGGTCTTGGTGTAACGGCCGCCAATCAGGATCAGCCGGTTACCATAACCTATAAGACTAAACTGGCTGATGATATTTTTTATCCGGTCAGCACCAACGGTGCCAGCAGTATATTTAAAGTAGATAACAGTGCCCAGCTGTATGGCCGCCAAAACAGTGAAGCCCAGTTGGCGGCTCTGGGAAGTCTGGTCAGTTCCAAAGGTGAGGTAAGTTCCTTTAAATGGCTTACTAAATCTGGCAAAGTGTCCAAAGACGGCCGCAGCATTGTCTGGACCGTAACGGTTAAAACCAATTCTTCACCGCTTAAGACCCTTACCCTGTATGATGTTCTGCCTGAATATCTGTCAATGGCCGATACCAGCCTCAATGTTAACGGAACGGCCTGCGCATACAACTGGGACAGCGAAACCCATACTTTTTCCCTTGATCTGAAAAATGACACGGTCAACCTTCTCGATTCAACCGGCGGGGCTACGGTAAACTATACGACTGTTATAAGCAACACGGCCTTTGTGGCGGCCGCGGCTTTAGGCAACAATAAGGCCAGCCTTAAATACACGCTGCCGTCAGGAACCACCGGTACCCCGGTTAATGTAAATGTTAACATCGGAGTAGGCAGCAGCGGTGCTATAACATCTCTGCTGCAGAAGACCGGAAGCTATAACGCTGCCAATCATACCATTACCTGGAAGGTAACCGTTAATCCTTACAAAGTTGACATAACGGAAGCGGTTTTGACAGATGACATGACGGAAAGAGGCTTCAGCTACGTTTCCGGATCATATAAGCCGGTTTCACTGCCTAAAACATCCACCGCCGCTGTTGATGCGAATACTGATGCCAAAAATTTAATTATCAATGTCAGCAATCTGGGCGAAAATGTCTTTTCATATACATTCCAGACTACGGTGGATGATGCTGAATACTACGCCTATAACAGCGCCAGCAAGACTTACCGTAACTATGTGAATATGGATTATACGATTGATTCGGTTACCCGTACCACCTCAGCCAGCGGCGGTGTCAGTGTCAGCAGCAGCGTCATTGAGAAGACGGCCGGACTGTTTAATTATACCGATCATACCATCATCTGGAATATGACAGTAAACAAAAACAAAATGGTCATGAACAATGCCGTAATAACCGATGCCCTGCCGGCCGGATTAAGCTATGTCACCGGTTCGCTGACCATAAACGGGCTGGCCAGTGAGCAGATAAGTATCAGCGGATCAGATCTTACAATTACACTAAATGATGAAGACTGCAGCGGCCGGGTGTGCACCGTATCATTTGCCACCCTGGTTGATGTTGATCTGTTTCCGGAGTTCAGGGAGGGGCAGAGTGTTACCTTTGCCAACACGGCCACACTGCTGCGGTCAAGTGCAACTAAAGGTGCAGTAATTCATTCCCAGCCTTCCAATACGGCTGTAAAGACAATTACCGCCAATGCCATTGCCAAAACCGGCACCGAGCATTACAGCGAAGGCTACATTGCTTATACGGTAAATATCAATCCGCTGAATATGATCCACAGCAATGTAACTGTCAAGGACACAACCGACAGCGGGCTTAAAATTGATTTGGATACAATCGACCTTTATGAAGCCACTGTTGATGCCAGCACCGGCCGTTTTACAAAAGGAAATCAGGTCGATACCAGCAGCAGCATCAGTTATGATGCGGTAAACGGCGTCTGCAGCATTGCCATACCGGATGGAAATCTGGCTTATATACTGGTCTACCGGGCTGATATC
>CAYTET010000075.1:2733-4715 GCA_964436975.1 uncultured Erysipelotrichaceae bacterium | reverse complement strand
TCATTGAAAACAAGACGGTTTACAGCAATCATGCCGAACTGGCCGGTTTCAGTTACAGCCAGGCTCCTTCTTCCGACAGTTCGATTTCGGTCAGCGGCGGCGGGGGCGGGGGAGCCACGGCCATGGCCAGCCGCAAGGGGGCTATTGTCATTTCCAAGACGGATGCTTATTCAAATACGGCAATTGCCAATGCAGCCTTCACTCTGATAAGGGAAGATAATGGACAGATTGCCGCTTATGGCAAAACCGACAGCAGCGGCCAGCTGACTTTTTCCGGCCTGGCCATCGGGGCATCCATGTACTACACGCTCATCGAGACAGCGCCTGTCGGCTATCAGGCGGTTTCAAACCAGCGGATCCTGTTAAGCCAGACGGCGGTAGCCGGTACGGTTAGGCTGGAGCTGACTGATAAAGCGGTTGATACCGGAACGCTGACGGTCAGCAAGAAACTAACCGGCTCCGGAGCTGATTTAACGAAGAAGTTTGAATTTACAATTGTTCTGAAAGACGCTGCCGGAAGTGAAATCGGGGGAATGTACGTTTATACCGGTCAGTCTGAGGGCTATGTCAAATCCGGGGATACCATAGAACTGGGAACTGATGAAGCCATTACCATTGCCAATCTGCCAGCCGGGGTCAGATATACAGTGACTGAAAAAGACTACCGGGCTGCTGGCTACAATCCGGACCAGCAAACCATATCCGGTTTAATCGCCAAAGATGGTGATAGTCAGGCCGGCTTTGTCAACCGATATACTAAACCGACGCGCATGATTAACACCGGTGATGAAAGCGACATGACAATGTGGTTTATCATCCTGGGGGTTTCGGCTGCCGCCAGTGTGGTTCTGATAGTATTCTTCATCCGAAAAAAAAGATAGATCATCACTGATCTGTCTTTTCATTATCATCAGATATAGGTTCCGGATTCCATAGTTTAAGCTGGGCCGGATTATGCAGCATTTTAGGCAGGTTGTCACGGGCGCTGGGATAATCATGATACAGCTGCTTAAGCCGCATTTTCATAGCCTGCCGTTCGGTATTGCCGTCATTGGGGCAGCCGGAATGAATGATAGGAATGCCAAGCTGCTTTACCGTATTGGCAATGTCGTTTTCCCGGGCATAGCAGAAGGGCCGGATAAAGGTTATGTCTGATCTTGTCAGATGCATTTTGGGCTCAAAGGTGGCCAGCCGGCCGCCGTGGATGGCATTCATCAGCAGAGTCTCCAAAGCGTCATCCATGTGATGGGCAAAAGCAACTTTATTGCAGCCGTTCGCTTTGGCGGCATTGATAACCGCGGCTTTTTTAAACTGCGAGCACAACGAGCATTCAATCCGCTGGTGACGGTCACGCTTTAGATCAAGAATGGCGCTGATCTGCGAGGGATATTCAAACAGGTCAATATTATATGTCTTGAACCATTCAATAAGGGGTTTCATGTCTTCAGCGCCAAAGCCCAGGTTTATATAGACCCCGACAATCGAAAAATTTTTGCGGGAGAAGCGCTGGTAAAGGTAAAGGCAGTACAAAAGAAGGCTGGAGTCCTTGCCGCCGGAGATGCCGACAGCAATCCGGTCGCCGTCATTAATCAGATGATAATCATTATCAGCTTTGCGCAGACTGCCTAAAACGCGTTTGATCGTATTCATGTTGTTGTATCACCTTGGCTATTATAACGTATTTTGCGCTATGTTAGGACGGCTTTGTGATAACATATATAATGGTGATGGAGGAGCAGGATGGACGGTATAGTTTTACTTAACAAAGACAAAGGCATGACCAGCAGTGATGCGGTTATCCGCCTGCGTCATCTGCTGCGGACCAACCGCATCGGCCATACCGGAACCCTGGATCCCATGGCGACCGGCCTTTTGGTGTGTCTGGTCGGCCGGGCCACTAAAATACTGCCCCTGATACAACAGCACCGCAAATCCTATAAGGCTACCGTTAAACTGGGCCTGCAGACTGATACCGGCGATAT
>CAYTET010000075.1:0-2723 GCA_964436975.1 uncultured Erysipelotrichaceae bacterium | reverse complement strand
AAAGTACACTTGCTGGATGAAACAGCCCTTACAGAGGCTTTAAAAGGCCTTGCCGGTCCCCAGATGCAGCTGCCGCCGATGTATTCGGCTAAAAAGGTCAACGGCCGCAAATTATATGAATATGCCCGGCAGAATCAGTCAATTGAAAGAAAGCCGGCGGCGATTGAAATATTCCAGATGCAGCTGATCAGCTATACGGCGGATACCGTTTCTTTTCAGACTGTCTGCTCATCCGGAACCTATGTCAGGGTTCTGTGTGAACAGCTGGCCAGCCGGCTGAATACGGTCGGCACCATGGCGGAACTGTGCCGGACATCATGCGGTCCGTTTTCAATTGAGCACAGCCAGACTTTAGCCCAGATTCAAAATGGCAAAGTCAGTCTATTGGGAATAGCCGAGGCCCTGAATGACTATCCCTGCATTGAAGTAGAAAATATCAGTGATGTTGCCAATGGACGCGACATTGTGATCCCGTATGATCAGCCGGTCGTTTTGATCAGCTACCGCCAGGAAATAATGGCCGTCTATCAGCGCAGCGAAAACGGCAGCTATCACTGCCTGCGGGGTTTATGGTAATGAGCGATCAAACCTTAAATATAATAATCATAAGAGCCTGCCAGCCTATTCCCAAAATGGCGGCAACAGCCGGGTGCATCGGCAATTTTGACGGGCTGCATATCGGTCACCAGCAGCTGGTGGAAGCAACAGTGGCGGCGGCGGCCGCCAGCGGCGCAATTCCGGCTCTGATTACCTTTAATCCGGACCCGCGGACTTGTAGTAACCAGCCGGTAGAGTATCTGACATCATTAGCTGACCGCATCAGACTGGCGGGATTATATGGCATAAAACAAATCTATGTTCTTCAATTTGACCAAGCCATGCGCACAATGAGTGCCGAAAGGTTTGTTGAAAAAATCCTCAAAAAAATAAATCTGAAGACACTGGTATTTGGATTTGATTTCTCTTTTGGCGCCGGCGGCCAAGGCAACGGAGCCCAGCTGCAGCAATGGGCGGACGGCGGCTTTGAAACCGTAGTGGTTCCGCAGGTCAGCTATGACGGCCATAAAGTTTCCACTACCGCCATAATCAATCTGATCCATGAGGGCCGCATTGATCTGGCCGAAAAGCTGCTGGGCCGGCCCTGGATACAGTATGGCGATGCCGATAAAGACAGCGGCATGTTTAAGCCGAATATCAGTTATGCTGCTTTGCGCGATGGCCTGTATCAGGCGGAATGCCGAATCCATACCAATCTGCCATTTGAAAAGCCGCAATTCCGGCAGGACGATATAACAGTAGAAATACGAAAAGGCCGGATCAGCGGCAATTTTGCCCAATCCGGACTGGCCGAGATAAGAATAAGAGGAGGCAGTTGCCATGATTGAAAGATATTCACGCCCGAAAATGAGACAGCTGTGGACGGATGATTACAAGTACAGCCAGTGGCTGGCCGTTGAAATCGCTGTTGTACAGGCCTGGGGAAAGCTAGGGGTAGTGCCCCAGCCGGATGTTGCCGCTGTTGAAAGCAAGGCCGGCTATGATGCGGCCGAAATCAGCCGGCTGGAGGCCATCACCCATCATGACATGGTCGCCTTTACCCGCTGTGTTTCCGAAAAGCTGGGTCCGGAGAAGAAATGGATTCATTACGGTCTGACTTCCACCGATGTAATTGATACGGCCTATGCGGTTATTTTCAAGCAGGCCGACGGCATCATCAAAGAAGATCTGGCCAATCTGGCTGCGGTTTTGAAGAAGAAAGCTGTTGAATACAAGGATGTGCCATGCATCGGCCGGACGCACGGCATGCATGCCGATATTACTTCTTTCGGTTTGAAATATGCCATCTGGTATGATGAACTGCAGCGTGACATTGAGCGGTTTGATCTGGCCAGCCGGCAGATGGAAGTCGGTAAAATCACCGGTGCTGTCGGCAATTATGCCAATGTTCCGCCCTTTGTACAGGAATTTGTGTGCGAAAAGCTTGCTATCGGCTCGGCCAAAACGGCCACCCAGGTCATATCCCGGGACAATCATGCCTTTTACCTGCAGACCATTGCCCTGATTGGCACTACATTGGAAAAAATCGCCACCGAATTCAGGCATCTGCAGCGCAGTGAGGTAGGGGAGGCCGAAGAATACTTCAATCCGGGCCAGAAAGGCTCAAGTGCCATGCCGCATAAGCGCAATCCAATCTCACTGGAGAATATCTGCGGCTGTGCCCGGGTGCTGCGGGGCTACCAGCTGACCGGTCTGGAAGATGTCAGCCTGTGGCACGAGCGGGATATTTCCCATTCCTCGGCCGAGCGCATCATCATGCCTGATGCCACGGCTCTGCTTGACTACATGCTGGCCCGCTTTACCAAAACCCTTGATTCAATGATAATCTATCCTGAAAAAATGCTGGCCAATATCAACCTGACGGACGGCGTCATCTATGCCCAAAGAGTAATGACCGCCCTGATCGATGCCGGGGCCAGCCGGGAGCAGGCCTATGACAATATTCAGAAACTGGCCATGATTTCCCTGAACCAGCATAAAGATTTCCGGATTCTTGCTTCCCAGGATCCCTATATCAGTCTGCATCTTAACCCGGACCAGCTGCAGAGCTGCTATACCATGGATTTCTATTTCAGGCATATTGATGAAATATATCAGCGCTGCGGCTTATTGTGTACGTTTGTAAATGATGTGAGACTATAATTTTTAAGAAAATGCGATTAAGG
>CAYTET010000074.1:0-6840 GCA_964436975.1 uncultured Erysipelotrichaceae bacterium | reverse complement strand
TGGTTCTTAAAAAAGAATACTTTTTGGAAGTGATGGCGTCGCACAGCTGATCCGTAATTTCGGCGCATTTCATCCAGGGCCGCTGCTCAAAGGGAACAATGTCGGATTTGATTTCAACCCAGGTCTCCAGGCTGTCGTCAAACTTCTCACTGCGGTTGCCGTTCCAGAAATAAGTCACATGACCAAACTTCTGGGTTTCGGATATGGCATAGGAACTGATCTTATTGGCGACCAGATATTCCGACAGGGTGTGTTTGATATGAGGAGGGGTAACCAGGTATTTATGAGGGATGTGCAGATCGCCGTCATATTCCAGCATGCCGGCATACATGACGTCCACCAGCTTGTTACGCTTGATGGTGCTGAGATTTTTATCATCAAAGGCTTTGGAGATTTCCAGGGCGCGGTCGCCGCGGAAGTTGAAGAGAATGACGGAATCATGATCATTGATGGGACCGACCGGCTGACCGTCGCTGGCAATCACAAATCCCGGCAGAAACTGGTCATTGACGCCTAATTCCTGACGGTAGGTTTCAATGGCCTGGGTGGCGGAGGCAAACTGCCGGCCGACACCTTCCACATGGATCTGCCAGCCTTCTTCCACCATCTTCCAGTTGGATTCATAGCGGTCCATGGTTATGACCATCCGGCCGCCGCCGGAAGCGATGCGGGCATCAAAGGAATCATCGTTTAGGGAAGCCATATAGTCTTCCAGCTGCTTGACGTAAATCAAGGCGCTGGTTTCCGGGACATCCCGGCCGTCCAGCAGGATATGGACCCGCACTCTGGACAGGCCTTCTTTTTTGGCCTGGCCGATCATGGCCAGCAGATGATTGATGTGGGAATGTACATTGCCGTCAGACAGCAGGCCTAAAAAATGCATGGTGTGGCCCTTGGCATTGGCGACAAGTTCTTTCCAGGTTTCTGATTTGAAGATGTCACCGGAAGCAATGGATTCATTGACCAGCTTGGCGCCCTGGGAGTAGATCTGGCCGCAGCCCAAAGCATTGTGGCCGACTTCGCTGTTGCCCATATCTCCGTCTGAGGGCAGGCCAACAGCCAGGCCGCTGGCTTTAATCGCGGTATGCGGGCAATCTTTCCAAAGTTTATCTAAAGTTGGTTTATTAGCGTTAGCGACAGCGTTGCCATAGGTTGACGGATTGATGCCGACACCATCCATGACAACAAGAACAACAGGTTTCATAAAGCAGTACCTCTTTCTTTATTTTTACGGTACTATCATACCATTATTAAGCCGGCGCGTATGTAAAATAAAACGGCTGCTCCGTATTGGAACAGCCGTCGGTCAATTATTAAGGGTAATCAGCCGTCCGCCGACTTTTTCGTAAAGCCGGTGGGAGATGGACAGCACGGTGCGGCCGGCCGAGGCCTTCTGCAGGGCGGTCAGTACCATCTGCTCGGTAGCCGAATCAAGGTTGGCCGTAATTTCATCCAGCAGCAGAATGGAAGGATTAGCCACAATCGCCCGGCTTATAGCGAGCAGCTGCCACTGACCCTGGGAAAACATGGTCGGATCATAGGCTGTCTGATAGCCCTGCGGCAGCTGGCTGATCCGCTCGGTAAGTCCGACCAGATCAATGGCCCGGGCAATATCATCTTCGGTCAGACTGCTGTCGCCCAGAGTGATCTGCTGGGCCAGATTGCCTAAGACCGGATGGAAGCTCTGTTCCACATAGCCGAACAGGCGCCGCTTCCGGCTGTCATCAATCAGCCAGGCCGGACAGCCGTTGACTGCAACCATGCCGCTGTCCGGGGCATACAGACCCAGCAGTAGTTTGAAGATAGTGCTCTTGCCCGCTCCGGTGCGCCCGGTCAGGGTTACATTTTCACCCGGCATGATAGTCAGGCTGACCTGGTGCAGGATCGGCTGGTCGGCATCATAGCCAAAGTTCACCCTGTCCAGCTGCAGAGCCGGAGTCTGGCTGCTGCCGGCCGGCTGCAGGTCAGGATCAGTGGGCTGGCCGACGGGCTGGTGCATGAATTCATTGATGCGGTAAAGGCCGGCCAGAGCCGACTGGACATTCTGGATCTCCATGCCGATGGCTTCCAGCGGCTCAAAGATCTGATTGACATAAGAAATGATGGCTACGGCTGAGCCGACCGTCAGTCCGAAGAAGGACTGGAAGACACCGCCGTAAGCCGCCAAAGTCATCATGGCCGCAATAATCAGGGAACTGCAGGTAATGATGATGGGCGAATAGATGGAATCAAAGAAATTGGATTTCTCTAAAGCCGTATAGCTTTTCTGGATATAGGCATCATAGTTGTCTTCCATGTATTTCTCTTTG
Source organism: uncultured Erysipelotrichaceae bacterium (assembly GCA_964436975.1). Lineage (GTDB taxonomy): Bacteria > Bacillota_I > Bacilli_A > Erysipelotrichales > Erysipelotrichaceae > CAYTET01. The sequence continues at coordinate 4,531 of CAYTET010000074.1, read as the reverse complement.
TGGAAGGTATGAATCATCCTGATCGTCTTTATGGTCTGGGGAACGTGGTCATTGACCTTGCCGACGGCCTGGCGGTTCTGCAGCTGGGCAGCCAGCATCCGCTTCTGGAACTGGCGGGTCATGATAAACAGCAGCGGCGTTACAACCGCTAATATCAGGGCCAGACCGATGCTTTTGGTGCAGATGATGACAAAGATGCCAATCATCTTGCCGGCATCGCAGAAAATGGAAATGATGCCTTCGGCAAACAGGGTCTCGACGGCATTGACGTCATTGACAAAGCGGGAGACGATGTTGCCCGGCTGGTTGTCTGTAAAATAGCCGGCCGGCATCATGGCCAGATGCTGCTGCATTTTAGAGCGCATCAGATGGGTGGCCTTCTGGCCGATTATCGTCAGCAGGGACTGCTGGGCCGTATTGAACAGACCGGACAGCAGCAGCAGGCCGAAGTAGCCGGCAATCAGCAGACTGGCCAGACTCTGGCCGGAAGTCAGCTGGTTGACGATCTGCTCCAGCACCAGCGGCGGATAAAGGGCGGCAACAATAGTGCCGACAACCGCAATTAAAAGAGCCGTGGACAGGAAAGGATGGGTGCTGACAGTTTCTTTAACCACCGAAAAGACAAAGGAAGGCTTTTTATTCATGGGGCTGGTCCTCCTGTGTCTGCATCTGGTAAAGAGCGGCATATTCCCGGTTGGTTGCTAATAGTTTTTCATGAGTGGAGACAACCGGCTTGGCATCAGCCAGCCAGATGACCTGGTCAAACTGGGGGAACAGATAAAGGCGGTGGGAAATCAGCAGGACAATGTGATCGGCCAGATAGCCCTGCATATTATTCCAGATGCCAAGTTCCATCGGCTTGTCAACAGCCGCAAACGGATCGTCCAGGATCGTCACCGGCTTGGGGTGGGCCAACAGGCGGGCCAAGGCCAGCCGGGCCTGCTGGCCGCCGGACAGGCGCATGCCGGCCGGACCGATATTGGTCTGGATGCCGTCTTCCATTTCCTCTACTTCTTTCAGCAGCCCGGCCATCTGCAGATACAGAGTGCAGTCGTCGGCGTCGCCCATAAGGACATTGTTTTCAATAGTGTCGTTAAGCAGTTCGCAGTCATGACCCAGATAGCTGACCAGTGTGCTCAGAGCGGGGGTGTCAAAACTGGTCAGAGGCTGGCCGTTGATTTCAATGTCGCCCTGATAGGGATATTCGTTGAGGAAAAGCCGGCCCAGGGTCGATTTGCCGGAGGCTACCGGACCGGTCAGACCGATGGTCTGGCCTTTAACAGCCTTTAAGTTAAAAGCGGTGATGATCTGCGGCCCGTCGGGATAATGGAAGCTGACATTGCGGGCGGTCAGACTGACAGCCGGTGCGGCCGGCAGGTCGGTATCACTGACCGGCTTGACCATCAGCGGCTTGATGCGCTGCCAGGAAACCTGGGCTTTCTGGACCGAGTTAAACAGCTTGGCTGCCTTGCTGGACTTGGTGGCCAGTTTATTGAAGCAGGATAAAAACGTGGTGAAGGCAGCAATGTTCCAGCTGACCCAGCCGGTCTGCAGGACATTCTGACTGCCAAAATAGATGATGGGAATGACTCCGGCCAAAGAGATGACCAGATATAAGGGGGGCATGGCGGTTTCCCAGATGCCGGCCCGGACGGCCTTGGCTTCATAATCATCCAGCTGCTTTTCATAAACAGTCTGCTGGTTTTCTTTCTGACTGGCCAGCCGGTAGGTCAGGTTATTGACGACCTGATCCATGGTGATGTCCGAAAGCTGGGCATTGGCCTGCTTAAAGGCAGCGGCACTGGCGGTGACCGGCTTGCGCAGCTTCTGGGCCAGATAGTAAGCAATCGGCGGGAAGATTCCGCTGATTAAAGCCAGCCGCCAGTCATAGATAAGCAGCATGACGGAATAGGCAATCAGCACGACGCCGGTATCAAAGATCTCGGTGGTGAACTTGCGCATGCCCTCGGCACAGGCATCGACATCACTGATGGCCTTGGTCATCAGCGAGCCGGCACTTTCCTTAGCCAGTTCAGCCTTGGATTTGTGGACCAGGCTGTTGTAAAGGATCCGCTTCATGCAGCGGTTGATGTTGTTGGCAAACCGGCGGACATAGAAGCGCTTGACATAGCGCAGACTCTGCACCGCCACGATAATGCCCAGGTAGACCAAAGCCAGCTGCAGCATGTCGTTAAAGGTCTTGGTGCCGCTGATGATGTCAAACAGACACTGGGCCAGATAGCCTTCAAACAAAGGACCGGCCACCATGCCGCCGTTATAAAGCAGCCCGGAAATAGTCACAATAGTCAAAGGACCTTTTTCCTGGCGGAAATAACTGCTGATTTTATCGGGATTCTGATCAGTGTAGTTAACTTTCTGAGCCATCGGCAGCGCTCTTTTCTTTTCAATATTTCAATTATGGACTTAGCCCAAGACAGTTACAAGTAAAAGCCCTATAATATAGCCGGTAGGAGGCTGTAACAATGCGCCGTAAAATCCTGATAGTCCTTCTGTGTCTGCTGCTGATGCTGACGCTGCTGCCCCTGACAGCTCTTTTCCTGCACTGATCTGGCCGACAGCTATGTCCGATATTTCGGACAGTATAACTTTTCCCTGGTGGTATAATGCACTTGCAAAACATTTCAGGACCGGAAGAATATCCGTCGGGCCCCGGAAAAAGGGAAAGGGGTAAAAAAATGGCAGAAATAAAGTGTCCTAACTGCGGTCAGGTCTTCACGGTCGATGAAAGCGACTATGCGGAAATTGTCCGGCAGGTCAGGGACAAGGAATTCAATAATGAGATTCAGCAGCGTGAGGCCGCCAATAAGCAGCGGCAGCAGGATGCGGTGGCTCTGGCCCTCAGCCAGGCTGAAAAAAGCCATGTTCAGGATCTGGCTGCCAAGCAGGCTGAGATTCAGAAGCTGAGCCAGCAGCTGGCCAGTGAAAGCCAGAACCGCGATAATGCGGTAGCCAATGCTGAAAACAGCAAGGATAAGGTCATCAGTGACCGGGACAAGCAGATTGTTTCCCTGCAGAATGAACTGAAGCAGGCCCAGCTGCAGCAGGAACTGGCCGTGAAAAAGACCGTTGAGGAACTGAAAGGCCAGCTCAATGACAGCCAGCAGGATATTATCAAACTGCAGGGCCAGCTGACCAGCCAGCAGCAGGAATTCAAACTTAAAGAGCAGGGTCTGGTTGCGGATTACAGCAGCCAGCTGAAGTTCAAGGATGAGACCATTGCCCAGTACAAGGATTTCAAGCTGCGGGCATCCACCAAGATGGTGGGTGAAAGTCTGGAGCGCTACTGCAATGATGAGTTTAATAAATTAAGAGCCACGGCTTTCCCCAATGCCTATTTTGAAAAAGATAATGATGCTTCTGACGGAACAAAGGGCGATTTCATCTACCGGGAAAGCGAAGACGGGGTCGAGTATCTGTCAATCATGTTTGAGATGAAGAATGAAATGGATGATACGGAAAAGAAGCATCGCAATGAGGACTTCTTCGATAAGCTGAATTCTGACCGCAACAAAAAGAAGTGCGAATACGCGGTACTGGTGACAATGCTGGAGCCGGACAGTGAATTATATAATGCCGGCATTGTGGATGTATCTTACAAGTACGAGAAGATGTACGTCATCCGGCCGCAGTTTTTCATCCCGCTGATCACGATGCTGAAAAACGCTGCCGCCAAGACGCTTGATTATAAGAAGGAATTGATCAGTGTCCAGAGCAAGAATACTGATATTACCCGCTTTGAAGACCAGCTGAATGATTTCAAGGAAGGCTTTGGCCGCAATTACCGGCTTGCCAGTGAAAAATACAAAGTTGCCATTGCCGGCATTGATGACACCATCAAGAAGCTGGAAAAGACTAAGGAAGCCCTGATGTCTTCCGAAAACAACCTGCGGCTGGCCAATGAAAAGGCCGAAGACCTGACTATCCGCAAACTTACTAAAAACAACGACACCATGAAAGCAAAATTTGATGAGCTGCATAATGGAACAAAGGAAATTGAATAACTAAGGCTGAATCTTAATCATCATTGAATTTAGCAAATGAAGAGCTTGCAGAAGTTGTTTTAAATGCGCCTTAAAGGCCGAAAGGAGAAGGTAAATTGAGTTTAATCAGAAAACCAAAAGCAGAGAATCTTACTTACATTAAAAATTTCGTCTTTGGCAGCAATACTTTGGTCTTGGTAAAAAATGAAGGAAAAGACTGTTATGAATGCCGTCTGAATAACAAATGCCTCAGAAAGTTCCCATCTCTGAATGATGATTCGGTTGGCTATCTGGTGGAAGAACTGGCGAAGGTTTTAAATGAATATGTTTCCGATCTTGACATGTACTGCATATCCTTTGATGACGAGAAAAAAGAAGGAATTGCCTCTTAGCACCAGAAATTAGAAACAGTAAGTTATCAAAGTAAGAAAGGGGGAGAGCCAAACGAAAAAGAAAATGATCAATGCAAGCATTACAGGCTGTTGACAAAGTGGACCTATAAAAGGCAAGAAAGCCTAAGTGGCCACTTT
>CAYTET010000073.1:4849-7608 GCA_964436975.1 uncultured Erysipelotrichaceae bacterium | reverse complement strand
CTTTCAAAAGCGTGATGTGGGACTACTATTTACCCACAGATGTGCACGAAGCCTCATAAATTATCAAGGAATGGAATGCTATAGAGCACTGCAGTTTCAAGTATAAAGGCGAGGCCTGGTTTTTGCTGGTCGGGGACAAAGAGGGCAAACAGTATGATGTTCTGCTGCGCGGCGGCGGATTCGGCGAATGGTATATCTATAAAGAAGTCGGAACATGCAATGTATTTGATGATTTTAAAATTGACGGAGTGCCTCTGAGAGAAGTGCTTAAAACGGCTGAAGATGTCGACACGGCATATTGAGATTGAAACCGGGACATGTAATGGTGCAATAAATACGGTTACAAAGCAATATACTGACAAAAGAGAAGCGGTTGCTGATGAAAAGAGCGCAAAAACAGATGCTATCAGAAGAAAAAAGTTAATCTGTTGATTCTGGTGCATGTACTGTCCGGTTTTCTTTATTGAAATCATCGGACTTTTTTAATGGAAAGACAGCAACAGCCGCCTGGTATTTCAAAAATCTGTAAACATAACCTAAGGGTTTAAAAACTTTTGGAACATAATAAACCCCCTGTAAATGCCGAGCAGGCACGCTGCTTTTGTTTTCAGGGGGATTAAGGATTAATGGCGCTGAACTCTAAAGAAGGGTGTTATAAGGACAGATCTGGGTTTTCCGGCAATACTGCCGCAACAGTATGAAAGGTAATCATTGCATTATTATAATCGCCGGCTGTATGTGACAGGTAAGCTTTTATTGAGATGATCTGATGAAAGGCGGTTATATGCTATGCCGCTAATAGAATAATTTGCCTAAATGACAAAGACATCCAAAAGCCTGGTTTAAATGCATCCAGATCTGTTTCAGACAGCTGCTTTTCATTCGCGGATGCTGCGCCCTTCCAATTCCTCGAATTCTTTTGTCCGGTCAGTAAATTTGGTGTGCAGAAGCTTTTCGGCTTTTTCGCTGCCTGGCTTTCCCAGATAGTCTTTGTACAGCCGGATCACTTCTGGATTTTCATGCGAAGTTCTAATCGCACTGGCCGCATCTTTTTCATACAGAGAATCTATCCGGTTCTTTTTAACGTAGAACTCATCTTCGGCGCTCATAAGCGGCTGACCGCCGCCGCCGATGCATCCGCCGCGGCAGTTCATGATTTCAATGAACTGATATTCACAAGTGCCGCTGCGTACACTTTCCAGTATATCAATGGCATTGCTGATTTCATTGATGACAATGGCCTTTACTGTGGTGCCGCCGATATCGGCTGTCAGTTTCTTTACCTGACCCATGCCGTGCAGATCAGTGCAGGCAGAATACTCAAGTTCATTTCCCGTTGCCATATGGTATGCCGTTCGCAGAGCGGCCTCCATAACACCGCCGGTATTTCCGAAGATGGCCCCGGCCCCGGATCCTGTGCCCATGAAACTGTCAAAGGCACCATTGGGATCAAGGTCTTCAAATTTCATATTTTCTTTAATTAATGCCGACAATTCCTGAATGGTGATTACGGCATCGGTTCCGGTGATTTCCGGCCGCTTAATTTCGCCCTTTTTGGCTGTGCAGGGGGTAATGGCAACAGTAAAGAATTCATCCGGATTGAGCTTCATGGTCTTTGCAAAATAGGAATCAATTAAAGAACCTTCCATGCCAATAGGACTCTTGCATGTGGAAATATGATCAAGCAGATCCGGATAAAAATATTCAGCATATTTGACCCATGCCGGACAGCAGCTGGTAAACATCGGCAGCTTGCCGTTTCCGCTGATCCGGCTCAGAAGTTCTGTTGCTTCTTCCATGATGGTGACGTCTGCAGCAAAATTGACATCCAGAACATAGCGGAAACCAAGTTTACGCAGAGCTGAAACCATCCGGCCCTCGACGTTGGCACCGGCCTTTTCCTGAAAACTGTCACCCAGGGCGACCCGCGTTCCGGGGGAAGTGCAGGCAATACAGATCTTTCCGGACTGCAAGGCCGCCTTGACCAGATTTATATCATTTTTCGGCTTTAGCACCTTGGATTCACATGTATGGATACACTGTCCGCAGCCCAGACAGACCTGGCAGTTAATATCGAGCAGTTTCTTTTCGCGGGCCCGGCAGGTTTTAACGCAGGAATGGCAGTCATCGCAGCCGTCCAGCCGTTCAATACAGACGTTTTCAGGTGCAATATAGACCCGCTTGACGCCTGTTTCGTCAACTTCCTTTTTTTCGTCATGCGTTGAACCTACTACGTTTTCTGTCAGATCCATCGCATCACTTGGGCAGTAGTCGATGCAGATGCCGCAGTCAACGCAGAACCGGTTATCGACAACGGCAAGATCTCCAACCATTTTCAATGCGGCATGTGTACACTTTGGAACGCATTTGCCGCATCCTTCGCACAGATCGTCATCAATTACAATTCCCATGTTCGTTCTCCTGAAAATCTGTCCCGCTTTTAAGCGGGGCAGATCTTTCTGTTAATAGTGAATAATTATTTAAGCTTTGCAGCATAGCCGGCAGCTTCTTTTCCGGCAGTATATCCGGAGTAGACGCTGGAGCCGTATGCAGTGCCATCCAGCGCGCCCAGTCCATGAGAACCGATAAAGCCGCTTACACCGATGCCAGCCGCATAAAGTCCTGTAAAAGGCTCATTGGATTCGTGCAAAACACGCATTCTGTTATCAACACGGATGCCGCCGAAGATGGAATTCAGGAAGATAGTCTCGCTCTTTACAACAAAGAAGGGCGCTTTTTTGACCGGGTAGATCCATTTC
>CAYTET010000073.1:0-4839 GCA_964436975.1 uncultured Erysipelotrichaceae bacterium | reverse complement strand
GAAGCTTTCATGAATTCAGCATCATAGTGATTTGCGGCGTTTTCATTGATCCGGTCGACCTGGGCTTTCAGATCTTCCAGATTACAGCCGATAAAGGCGGCGACTTCTTCCAGAGTGTCAGCCTTGCATACCAGTCCGCTGCCGTTTGTCGCATATTCAGTCAGATTGGCTTCAAGGGAATCCAGCCAGGCGCAGGGATTGTTGGCGTTGTCGCCGACCATGGACTGCGGATTGACATCGGCAACCTTGTCATAGAAGTCTTCTTGAACCTGCTGGCCGAACATACCTTCAAAGTTGTTCAGAACTTCCTGGTTTTTGACCATTTCATGAATGGTATCAGAATCCATCAGTCCGTAGCACAGATGCAGCGGCTGCCGATCAACGGCACTGCCGAGCATGGAGTGATCATCGTTGGTGATGAACAGGTCTTCGTTAACAAACCGCATTCCAAACTTGTTCAGAAGATAATCATAAGGCCGGCTCAGATACATCTGCATGAACATGTGTTCCTGCACAGTCGGCCCGATATACAGCCGGGTCATAAGAGGATCTTTGAGGGCCCCGGCTTCCTGCGTCATCAGATAGCCGTCACCGGTGATCCATGGATAGGACGCCGTGATTTCCGTGTTTTCAAAGTTTGCTTCCGGATAGAATTTTTTGCGCAGTTCGGCATTGCCGGTAATTGAACCGGTTGCCACAATAACAGCCTTTGCGCCGATTTTCAGTTCTTTGTCCTTCTGAGTGGCATAAACACCGACTACATTCCTGTCGCCGTCTTTCAGCAGTGAACGGACGCGGGTGCCCATCAGGAATTCTACGCCGTCCTTTTTGCATTCCCGGGCCAGGGAATCGGCTATGACACGTCCGGTGATCGGCATGATGTTGTCTTCGGTAATGGAAAGGGAGGTCTTGTATTTTACTCCGGAAGTTGCACTGACATGGTTAAAGCGAATTCCGGGAACCGTTTCCAGCCATTCAGCCATTTTGCCGGAATTATTAATGAAGTCTCTGGCCATGCGGGCATCGCATGCCCAGTGGGCGCATTCCATGTGCCGGGCATAGACTTCATCGTTGGTAATGTGAACGCCGGCTCTTCTCTGGGCCGGGGATTCTACCGCAAACATGTGGCCGATGATGGCACCTGTTCCGCCCGCCACCTTTCGACGGTCAACAACCATGACATGTTCGGCGCCGGCCTGTTTTGCCGAGAGGGCCGCCGGCAGTCCGGATCCGCCTGAACCGATAACAAGCACATCTGTAGTGTAATCAAATTCTTTAGCCATAGTGATATCCTCCTTTATGGTATCAACCTATCTAAGTAATAGCACGCTATCACACGGCCCGCAGAAATAGGATACGAATGACAGCTGCAGCATCGAGCGATAGCGTGCTATTACATATTCCAAAAAAATTAACGCGGATACAGATTTCGTAAAATCTTGGTGAGGGTTTTCTGCAGGGCCGAAACTTCCTCAGGGGTCAGCCCCTGCAATACCGTTTCTTCCATGTCAGAAGCATACTTGCTGCTTTCCAGGTAGACTTCCTGTCCCAGCTTTGTCAGAGCCGCTGTTTTAGCGCTGCTGTTTTCTTCACTGACATTTAGTTCAATCAGCTTTTTCTTTGCCAGCCGGCCGGTAACACCGGCAACGGTAGGCTGGGAAATGTGAAATTCAGCTTCAATTGCCTTCAGCGGCGTTTTTTCATCGCGGCGATATAAGTATCCGAGAACATTGATCTGCCTGAGGGTAAGATCATGGGCGCGGAAAAGATTGTTGGATTTTTTTGAAATACAGTCTGTGATCTGCTTCATCATGAAGCCGCACTGAGTAGGGGTACTGGTTTTTCTGTTCATAAGCAAAATATATACTTGTTAGTGGAAAAATGCAATAGCCTGCTATCACATTTTATTGCAGCACTTATGGATTCATGGGTGCAAGCAGGAAAAACTAATGAAAAGGAGCATTGCAGTTATTGTTCAAGGCTGTCGTAAACAGCCAAATTGCACCACTTGTGCCTGAAAAACAACCAGTTATAGAGAATCGATGGTAAACGGTTCGCAGTTTTTTTATACTTTAATCGTAATAAGAAGGTGAGCCAATGCAAATTGAAATTAAAATTGATGAAAGCTGCAAAGATCCCAAGATCATTGTGGTTACCGACAAAATGACTGATGAGTTAAACAGCATTATTAAAAAACTGTCTGATGAACAGCCAAAGCTGCTTGCCGGGTTCAGGGATGATTCTGTTGAAGTGCTGAATCCGGAAAACATCAGCCGGGTTTACGCCTCAAACGGTAAAGTTGTTGCGAAAACAAACCAGGGCGAATATGTGCTGCGGCTGCGACTTTATGAACTCGAACAGCGGCTTCAGGGCGATTCATTTGTGCGCATATCAAACGCAGAGATCATCAATTTAAAAAAGGTAAAGGGATTTGATTTGAGTTTTGCCGGAACGATTTGCGTTACGCTTATTGATGGGGCCGTGACATATGTTTCGAGACGCTATGTTTCTAAAATTAAACAAGTATTAGGAATGTGAGGTAAAAACACATGAAAAAACAACTGATCAACCGCGGATTGCTTGGATTCCCTCTTGGCATTGCTATTGGCTATGTAGTAACCGTACTGGTTTCCATGGTTGTTAATAATGGATCTTACTATCCGGTTACCCTAGAACTAATAGCAGCTGTGGGCAGTGAGCTGAATGCCGTTATTCTGCAGACGATTCTATGCGGCCTGATGGGCAGCGGGTTTGCGATGGCTTCTGTAATATGGGAGATTGACTCATGGAGCCTGGCCAAGCAAAGCGGGATCTATTTTGCAATTGCCTGCATAGTCATGCTGCCCATTGCCTATATTGCCAATTGGATGCGGCATACCTTTGTTGGTGTGCTTTCCTACATCGGTATATTTATAGTAATTTTCATTGCTGTCTGGCTGATTCAGTACTTGGCCTGGAGAGGCAAGATCAGCAGAATGAACGAATGTGTAAAAAAACAGGCTAATGGTAAATAAGCATTCTGCTTACATGCAGCAGGTATGCAATTATTATTTATCGCAGAACCGATATAAAAACTGCATGTGGGCAGATTATTCGCTTCCATCAATTTAACGGGTAACTCAACGGCACCTTATCAATATAATATGTTAAAAAAGTTGAAGAATCTTATAAACTATGGGACAATGAAAACAGATAGAGATTAGTTAAAGAAGGAAAACGCATTGACATATTGTCGATGAGGTTCATGTGCAACTCGTGAACTCTATCAGGCAGATAGAAATATCTGCTTTTTTATTGGTCTGTGGAGGGATGGCAGTTGATACGGTCTTCATATTTATGGGAATGTAAGAGGAATAAAGTATTGAAATGGTATTGGGGATGTAAAAAAGCGTCTTCACAGAGTAGGTAAATCAAAAACAGGATGCATGCCTGTGAAGCCGTATAACCAAAGCATCAGATTGCGTTTTTTATTATTGAGTTAAAGCTGTCCTGTCTGCATATCGTTTAACGCTTACCAAGCATCAGAAAAGCCTTAATCTGTAAGGCTTTTTGAACTCAATGGTGGAGATGAGGGGAATTGAAGCGCCCCATTTGCAGTATTTGCTCTTTATAAAAAGGGCTTATTTTTCCACAGTTCTTGATATCATTATCGTTTCGATTAGAACAAAAAAACATAGAAAGGTCGCTATTTGTATGTGATTTGTATGTCATTTTGTGGAACTTTATACTTTCGGTGAATCATGTAATTTAATTCTTACAAAGTAAGCGTCAAGCGAAGCCCAGGCAGGCTAGGTTAAGCTCAAGAATAAAAAGGCTGCATCAATTTTGGATTGTACGGCTTTTAGTCATGCATATGGTGTGGGAATGAATTATCGTATGGTAAAAGTTGGCGAACAGCCTGGGCATTGTCTTGGGGATTGTCTATGTATTTCATCTGCTCAAGAACATAAGTCAGATAGACATCGGGCTTTAAATGATTGGCTAGAGCACTCTGGGCCAAACTGTAGAGAATGGCACTGGTACGGGCTCCCTTAATGGTATTGGCGAACAGCCATCCCTTCCGGCCCATAACGAATGGTTTTACTGTTCTTTCCGCCAGGTTGTTGGTCAGTTCCAGCCGGCCATCCTGCAGGTAAGTTGTCAGATGGGGCCAGATGCCGTTTAAGTAACTGACAGCTATTCCAGATTTAGTCTTCGGTAAAAAGGTGGCACTGTTGTGATCAAGGTAGGTTCTGATTTGATTAAGCAGCGGTGTCTGTTCAGCCAGTCTCTGTTCTTTGATGATGGCCGGATCTTTGGTGTGCTCTTTGATTCTGGCATCACTCTTAAACAGAGTCTCGATAAGCCTGTACAATTCCATCATGCGGGCATAGGCGGGATTCGCATTCAAAAGCTCGTTCTTTTCCTGGCTGCTCCGGCATTTCTTGAACGCTTTGTCGGTTTCATATGATTCTAAGGCCTCATAGACCTTGCGGCGGCCATGGGCCCAGCAGCCCACTATTTTGACATCAGCCAGTTTATTATAGGCCGCATAGCCGTCAGCGTGCAGATAACCGCTGAAACCGGCATATATCTGGCTGGCATAACTGTATTCCCGGCTGTGGTTATAGCTGTATATGGCTATCTGCCGCTTACTGGACGGGCTGGTTCGCTGCACCCACATATATGATTTATCCCGGTCTTTTTCCTGCAGGCAGTTAACGGTGGTTTCATCACCGTACAGGATATCTTCTTTAAGCATGTCCTGGCGCATCTGCTCATACAGATACTGCAGGTACCGGTCCGTTGTTAAGTGCATTATAGAAATAGCCAAATCTTGCAGTGAGAAATCACCAAAAC
>CAYTET010000072.1:0-7779 GCA_964436975.1 uncultured Erysipelotrichaceae bacterium | reverse complement strand
CAGCAAGGACAGCGTCGTCTCTGAAGTCATGATGTCAACGCTGCGGCAGGGGTCCTTTGTTCTGACCGGTCTATTGCTGTACCACTGGATAAGCCATACTTTCAGCTGGGAGATAGTCCGGCGCTATATTTTCGTTATTTTCATTGCGGAAACGGTCTTGCTGCTGGTGACCCGGCTGTTCGGATCAACTAACGGATCATATGCCTGGATTCGGATTCCCAATACCTATGTTTCCATTCAGCCCTCTGAATTTGCCAAGGTTATCATCGTGCTGATAATGGCCGTTTATCTGGGCAATATCGGCTCCCGCCGCTATAAAAGCGGCTGGGATATCATGAAGATGCCGCTGGTGGCCCTGATTGTCTTTGTGGGCATTATCCTGGTTGTCCAGAGCGATCTGGGTTCGGCCGTGATTGTAATGGCCCTGGGCTGTCTGACCCTGCTTCTGCCAAGCCACCGCCAGCTGCGGCCTTTTCAGATATTCGTAACGGCAGGAATTGCCGCCGTCATCTTTATGGTCTGGTTCTTCATGACGGACCGGGGCCTGGAGATACTGTCCAAGGTTCCGCTGCTTGATTATATGATTGCCCGTTTTAAATCAGCCGCTGATCCGCTGGCGGACCGTTATAATACCAGCTATCAGCTGGTAAACAGTCTGATCGGACTCGCCCGCGGCAAGCTGTGGGGCGTCGGACTGGGCAATTCAATTCAAAAATTCGGCTATCTGACATACGCCGATACGGATTTCATTTTCGCCATTGTTGTTGAAGAACTGGGTTTGATTGGCGTATTAGCCATATTTGTGCCCTATGGCATCATTCTATTCCGACTGTTCCGTTATGCGGTGCGGATACAGGATATGCGTGATAAGATGTTTCTGATAGGAACAGGCGCCATGCTGTTCATTCATCTGTTCTTAAATGTCGGCGGGGTGACGGCCCTTATTCCGCTGACAGGAGTGCCTCTGCTGCTGATTTCACGCGGCGGATCGTCATTATGGGCCACTATGCTGATGCTTGGAATCTGCCAGAATATCATCAGCCGGCATAACAGCCGCCTGAAGATTGCAGCCCAGCGCTAAGGAGACGGAAATATGTCAAAAGCTATTTATCCGGGAAGTTTTGATCCGATTACCTACGGCCATCTGGATATTATCCAGCGGGCCAGCCGGCTTTATGACGAGGTCGTTATCGTCATCATGCCCAACGAGGGTAAAAAGCCGCTGTTTTCAGTGGCCCGGCGCCGGCAGATGATTGCCGAGAATATAAAGGAACTTGGCAATGTCTCGGTTGCGGTGGGCAGCGGGCTGACTGTCGATTATGCCCACAAGGTTAATGCCGAGGTGCTGCTGCGGGGAATCCGGGCTATTTCGGATTATGAATATGAACTGCAGCTGGCAACGGCTAACATGATGCTGGCTCCGGACATAGAAACCATCTTTATGCTTTCAAAGCCTGAATACTCTTTCATGTCTTCCTCGACGGTTAAAACCATCGCCCGCAATCACGGTGACATCAGCAAGATGGTTCCGCCGTCAGTTTGGACGCAATTGAAAAAAGAATATAAATAATGCTATAGTAGACACATCTAAAGGGGAGACCAACTATGCTCGAATATAAATTTGATACCCAGCTGTTAATAGATGGACATGATCTGTCGGAAGACGAAATCCACGATTACATAATGAATAATATTCCCGGGGATTGTCTGCTGGCAGTCGGTGATGATGAAATGATTAAGATTCACTATCATACCAATACACCCTGGAAGGTATTGGAGTACTGTGCCGGCAAAGGTGATATCTGCGACGTTGTCGTGGAAAATATGGAGCGGCAGGCGGAAGGGCTGAAGGGATAAACAGATAAAGGCTGATTGAATCAGTAATGATTCTTTCCAGCCTTTTTTGTACCGCCGCCGACTGATGATATAGAGGAGAACTATGAAGAGATTAATTATTGAGCATAGGGGAACCCTGTGCTTCTGGGGGCATTGGTTTGGCCGACCGTATGACAATGTACACCAGGTGAGCCAGGCTGTTTTAGATGACAATGAGAGCAGGCTGGAACTGACATTTTGCCAGGGTGAAAAATGTATCATTGAAGCACCGGTAAATATTCAGGCTTCGGCTGACACATTCAGCGTCGAACAGGCCTCACTTATCGTTTTCAGTTGGTATTCTTACGGATTGCCCCGTAGTTTGGAAAATCTTTCATATTGGCGGTTTGACCGCCAGGCGGATGGCCGGGTGGTCTTTGCCGAGCAGAATCATTTACGTCAGACAATCAGCCAGACAATTATTGTGCCGTCCGGCCGGGCCTTTGAAATCGCCTGAGCATTTACTTTTAAAACGCCAAAAGAAAAGACTGGACCCAGTCAATCATCAGGCCTGTCCAGTCTTTATATGAGAATTCAGTTTATTTTAATACATTCCGGCTCCGCCAGCGGCCGGGTTAGCGGCGGCGTTGGCATTGGGGTCTTCCTTAGTGGCAACAGCAGCTTCGGTTGTTACAAACAGGGAAGCGACGCTGACCGCATTCTGGACGGCTGACCGGGTGACTTTAGTCGGGTCAACGATGCCGGCTTCAACCATATCGACCCAGACGCCATTGCGGGCATCAAAGCCAATCTTATCATCCTTGCCTAACTGCAGTTTGACGATTTCATTGCCGTCATAGCCGGCGTTTTCGGCAATCTGGTAAAGCGGCTGCAGGATGGATTCAAATACCAGGTTGATACCTTTCTGGATATCAACATTGTCAGATTTGAGCGTTTCCTTATTTTCACGGTAAATCTTGGCTAAAGCAGCTCCGCCGCCCATGATAATGCCTTCGGCAACAGCGGCCTTGGTGGCATTGAGGGCGTCTTCAATACGCAGCTTCTTTTCCTTCATTTCGCTTTCGGTAGCGGCGCCGACTTTAATAACGGCAACACCGGAAGTGATCTTGGCTAAACGCTGATTGAGCTGTTTCTTGTCATATTCAGAAGTGCTCTTGTCAACCTGTGATTTGATTTCAGCACAGCGGCTTTCAATTTCCTTCTTGTCACCATTGCCATGAACAATAGTGGTGGAGTCTTTCTTGACGATAGCCTTGTTGGCTGTGCCTAAATCAGGCAGATCAGCATTCTTCAGATCCATGCTCAGATCCTTAGTGAAGAATTTGGCGCCGGTGACAATGGCAATATCCTGAAGCATAGCCTTCTGGGAATCGCCGAATGAAGGAGCCTTGGTGGCAACAACATTCAGTGCCCCGCGCAGCTTGTTGACAATCAGGGTCGCCAGTACTTCATTGTCGATATCATCGGCAATGATCAGCAGCGGCTTGCCCTGTTCGGCAATCTTGTTCAATACCGGCAGGATATCCTGAATAGTATTGACTTTCTGGTCAGTTACCAGGATGTAGGGATCATCCAGTTGGGCTTCCATCTTGTCACGGTCATTGGCCATATAGGGTGAAAGATAGCCTTTGTCATATTCCATGCCTTCAACCACTTCAAGTTCGGTTTCAAAGCCTTTGGATTCGTCGACGGTTATAACACCGTTGTTGCCGACTTTATCCATGGCCTTGGCAATATATTCGCCGATTTCCTGCGATGAGGAGGAAAGGGCTGCAACCTGGGCTATGTCCTGGGAAGAAGAAACCTTCTTGGACTGCTCGGTCAGTTTGTCAGCAATAAGTTTGGAAGCTTTTTCCATGCCTTCCTTCAAAAAGACCGGATTGGAGCCTTTTTCAACGCAGTTGACACCGCTGTGCATCAGCGACTGGGCTAACAGGGTAGCCGTGGTAGTGCCGTCACCGGCAACATCATTGGTCTTGTTGGCGACTTCATAAACCAACTTGGCGCCCATGTTCTCAAACTTGTCTTCCAGTTCGATTTCTTTGGCAATGGTCACCCCATCATTGGTAATAAGCGGTGAGCCGTAGCTCTTTTCCAGAACAACATTGCGGCCTTTGGGCCCTAATGTAATCTTTACGGTATCAGCCAGTGCATCAACACCCTGCAGCAGTAGGGTGCGGGCATCCTTTGAATATTTGATTTCCTTTGCCATGATTAAATGTGACCTCCTTAGTCAACGATTGCCAGAATCTTGGATTCCGGAATCAGCAGATACTTCTCATCCTGATAGGTAACCTCGGTAGATGAATACTTATCAAAGATGACATGATCTTTTTCTTTAACGGTCATGGGAATACGTTTACCGTCTTCCAGTTTACCCAACCCAACAGCGACAACAACTCCGATGTTTTCTTCCTGGCCTTCCTTGGCCGAAAGGATAATGCCGCTGGATGTTTTGTTTTCAATTTCCAACTTGGTGACCAGCACATTATCATTCAATGGTTTAATCATAAGTTCCTCCTTTTAGCACTCTTATACATTAAGTGCTAACCAAGTTCTATTATAAGTCACCCTTATAGGTTGTCAAGGAAAAAGAATGATTTTGCAAAAAAAAACAGAGATGATATAATTTGACCGGTACAGATATGGGAAAAAAGCCGAAATTACTGGTCATTCTGATTATTATCCTGGCCTTGGCAACTGTTGGCATAACGGTTGTTTTTGAGCGCTTTGTACAGCCCAGCGCGACCATTTATTCAACCTATGTTGAGGTTTACAAAGATATTCTGCCTGAGGAAATAAGTACGATCCGGCTTAATAGTGTGAATCATAAGGTTGTGATTGGTGTCAGCAGCGATGAAAAGTACCATCTCTCATATTTCCAGAAGGTTGATAACAACAATATCTACAGCATTGACCGCAATATTTTGAATCTGAATATCATCGAAGCGGCTGAAAATCTGGACAATCTTTTCTATAAATCTAAAAGAGCCATTGATACTATTACCATTCTTGTTCCGGAAAATGAAACGGTTAATCTGTATAATAAGACGGTGTCCGGCAGTCTGACGATTGCCAAGATCAATGTCAGCCAGCTGCAGGCAATTTCCGTCAACGGCAAGATCAGCATCAGTTCGATTACGGCTGATAAAGTCAGTGTGGAGTCCAACAGCGGAGAAGTCAGCATTGACTCCAGCGTCTGCCAGGCTGTTGACATCAGCAATGTCACGGGCCGGATTACCCTCAGTCTTGACGACACCATCAGTGCTTATTCCTTTGACATCAATGCCAATTATGGCAGTCTGTATATCAACGGTTCCGTTGTTAATGATGCCGATGGCCAGCTTTGCCGGCAGTTTGAAAGTGCGTCCGCCAGTCCAATAGGAACTGTTAAAATTAATTCAACCCGCAGTTATGTCAGTATTTCGACATTACCGGCTGCTGAGGCAACTACTGAACCTGATCAGACAGACAAAACGACTCAATAAACCAAACTATGATTGATATTGGACATATAACGGATATTAATGGGCTAGTAAAAATTGAATGCATTGACGGGTAGGTTATTACTGGCTATATTGAGAGTTTTGATGATAAGGATGAAAGCGGTCTTAATGAGGTTGGAATTGGAAGATCTGTTGCTTGAGATACCAGTTTAGAGATTGGCCAGAGTGAAATCAAAAGTATTACAAGATTATAGGACAATTATCAAAACCGCTTCTCGTGATTCTGCTTTACTGGATAACGAAAGATATTCGAGTTAGAAGAAGCGGCTAAAAGACAGCGCACAATTTAAATAATTGTTATAACAAGCATGGAATTTAGTACGACAAACTTTTAGTGGCATAGTAAAAGAAGAGTGTTTTATTTTCGAACAGAGGCTAAGAAAATTTGGATAACGACAGACAAAATAGGGTTGACTGTTTATTGTATGTTAACCAGAAACTTGAAAAAATCTATCAGACGGTGGTTTGTGCATGATAAAAAATGTTATCTGCTTGCGAATGGATGGATTGTACACATTACAGCGCTGGCGGATTTTATGGTGGTTGAATACGCAGACAATATGGAATTAGCCCAGAAATATATGTTTGATGATGGAAATTTGTTTTTTTTTGATGAGTATGACAAAGAA
This sequence comes from uncultured Erysipelotrichaceae bacterium, assembly GCA_964436975.1. GTDB lineage: Bacteria > Bacillota_I > Bacilli_A > Erysipelotrichales > Erysipelotrichaceae > CAYTET01. The sequence goes on along the minus strand of CAYTET010000072.1, from coordinate 1,808 downwards.
ACAATGGCTGAGGCAATCGTTGCGGATATTCAGTATGAAATGGATAATGCTTAGCAGCATAATACCATGTATCAAATGAGTTTAACTTTATCTTAAAAGGAGGGCCCTCGAATGCCTGAGAATAAATACAGTAAGTATTTTAATGAAAACATGACGTTAAATGAAGTTACGGCGATGAAATTTAAGCTGTACACCGGCGGCGCCGAACAATTAAAAGAGATTTCAGAGGCGACCGAAAAGGTACAAATAATTTATGATAGAGACTTCGAATTAGCAAAACAGGGCTGGATGGATTAGATGCCATAAAACCGCTTCATTGTGCGGTTTTTTATTAGGAAAAGCACATTATGTTTTAATGGCCTGATTGGAAGCCGATTAATAAAAAAAGAGATTTGGTAAGACTGATTTAGAACTGTTAACGGTCTGTTTATCATATGGACAAGCAGAAGGACAAAAAAAGAAGCCGTAGCTTCCTTTTCAGGCTTTCAGCTGTTCAGCCAGCTGATTAAGGTCATAATCATATGCGGCCGGCTTGAAGGCAATGGTCAGATTATCATCTTTGCTGTAGCGGGGAATGATATGAAAATGCAGATGATCGACGGACTGGCCAGCCACTTCATTGGTGTTGCAGAGAATATTGCAGCCGGCGGCATTAAGTTTTGCACAGATGGAAACCGCCAGCTGCTGGCAGACGGCAATAAGATGCTGCAGGGTAGCCGAATCACATTCCATAATATTGCGGTAATGTTTCTTAGGCATAACCAGGCAGTGGCCTTTGGTAACCTGGGAAATGTCAAGAATAGCAATTACCGTATCATCTTCATAAACCTTGGCTCCGCCGATTTTGCCGGCAATAATATCGCAGAATACACACATGTTATCTTGTCTCCTGATCTTTTTATAAATGATAGCGGCCCCTTTTATGATTGTCAAACCAAAATAAGGAGCAGTCTGATATAAAACGTCAGGATATAAAAAGTAGAAATGGGCTCATTGGTTGAAAAAGAAGGCTAAATGGCTTATTTTATATATGGTCAGGAGATTATCCCATGAAAAAATACTATGTTTCACCTTCCTTGATGTGTGTTGACCTGCTTAATCTGAAAGAAGAACTGCAGGCCTTAGACAAGTATGCTGATTTCTATCATATTGACATTATGGACGGCCACTTTGTGCCCAATATCACGCTTTCGGCTTCTTTTATAAAGGGCATTGCCCCCGTCTGCACCAAGCCGATTGATGCTCATCTGATGGTGACCGATCCCGGCAGCTATATTGACGATATGATCAGCAGCGGAGCCGGTATCATAACGGTTCATGCCGAGACTATTAATGCTAATGCCTTCCGCACAATCCGTTATATAAAAGAGAAGAGGGCTAAAGTAGGCATTGCCCTGAATCCGGCCACTCCGCTTGACTATGCCGGCCTGTATCTTAATCTTGTTGATAAAATCACCATTATGGCGGTTGATCCCGGATTTGCCGGTCAGAAGTTTATCACGGAAGTATTGCCGAAAATCGCCCAGGCGGCTGCCTGGCGGGCTGAAAAAGGCTATAGCTATTTAATTGAAGTAGATGGCTGTGCCAATATGACAACATTTGCCGACTATAAAAAGGCCGGCGTGGATATTTTTGTCGGCGGCAGCGGCCTGTTTAACAAGGTGAGCAAAGACCATATCAGTATGGAAGAGGCTATCATTAAGTATAAAGAAGAGATCGATAATGCTTGAAGAAAGATGCCTGTCCTATTTGCTTATGTGTGATAAAGAAGTAATAGAAGTGTAAAAAATTTTGCCGTTCCTATCCGG
>CAYTET010000071.1:0-7874 GCA_964436975.1 uncultured Erysipelotrichaceae bacterium | reverse complement strand
TAGAATATTGGAATACTGCTTGTCGCCCTTGATGGAGCCGGCATTGTCATACTGGCAGCTTAAAGCCAGCAGATCAGTGGGAATATGGACAATCTGCGGGGTCTGGTGCAGTTGCTTGTAAAGGTAGTTATATATGATGTCCCAGTTTACAATCTGCGGATTGACCAGTTGGTAAGTCTGGCCGATGGCTGCCGGCAGTCCCAGCAGCTGGACAAAGTTATACGCAAAATCAGTATTGTGGGTGCAGTGCCAGCAGCTCTTGCCGTCACCGTGAACGATGACCGGCCGGCCGGTGGCGATCCGGCTGATGACGCTGTAACAGCTGTTACCCTTTACACTCAGCGGAATCCGGTCAAAGCCGTAGGTCTGGCTGGGCCGGATGATGGTAACCGGAAACTGCTGCTGGCTATAGGCCTGGCGGAAAACCTGCTCACAGGCGGCCTTGCTGCGGCCATATGCCGAATACGGATTGCCCAAAGGCTGGTGTTCATCGATCATGACAGCCTCTTCATGATTGTAGACCACCACCGTGGAAATAAAGACATACTGCCGGATATGGCCGGCAAACAGCTTGACCTGCTGGTCGGCCTGGTCAGGCTGGTAGATGACAAAATTGCAGACAATATCAAAATCGCAGCGGCTGACTACATCAGCCATAAACACCGGATCATTGGCATCGCCGCAGATTACTTCGGCTTTATAAGCCACGGCCTTATGGCCGCGGTTGATGACATACAGATCAATATCATCCCGCTGGCTCAACAGCTGTCCGACCGGCTGGGATATCGTGCCGGTGCCGCCAATCAATAAGACTTTCTGCCGCTGTTTGCTCATATCTTTTCTTACCGCCTTGCTTTGTATTCTTTATGTCAGTATAACAAATTTCAGCCGCGAGATGATTTCATTTATCTGACCAGCGGTTAGCGCTTATAATAAATGCAGGTTATATCCCGGGGAGGACGGCAATGTTAGGCTTACAGGCAGATACAGTCTTGCTGGCACCTTATGATTACAACTGGCCCCTGCTGGCCAGCCAGCAGATAAAACTGTTAAAAAACGTCTTTGGCAACAAAGCACTGGATATCCAGCATGTCGGCAGCACCGCTGTCGTTGGCTTAAGCGCCAAGCCCATCATTGATCTGATGGTGGCTCTGGCTGATCTTAGCCAGCTGTCCTTATTTCTCAAGCCGCTGGCTGGTCTGGGCTATCATTACAAGCCGGATACCATTGATCAGGAGGAGTTTTTATATCTTGATGATCCGGATACCGGCCAAAGACTTTTTCATCTGCATATTGTTGTCTACGGACGGCAGCACTGGCATACCTATGTCACTTTCCGCGATTATCTTAATACCCATATTGATGCTTTCATGCAGTACCAGAACGCTAAAGAACAGCTGGCTGGGCAGTATCCCCATGACCGGCCGGCCTATACGGCCCACAAGGCTCCGGTTATTCATGATATCATGCGGCTGGCTTTGCCCTGGTATTACTGGGGCCAAACCATTGACGTTACAATAGACCGGCCGGTTGGCTATGTCCATCACACTAAGAATCATATCCTGACCTACCCTGTCAATTACGGCTTCATTCCCCATGTTTACGGCGGGGATGATGAAGAATTGGATGTTTATGTCTTAGGCTATCCTGATCCGCAGGCTGTCTGCCAGGTCACCATTATCGCCACGGTAATCCGCCACAATGATGTTGAAGACAAACTGGTCGGAATAAAGCCCGGGCTGACCGCCTCCAAAGAAGAAATCAGTTCAGCCATCCGCTTTCAGGAACAGTATTATCAATCAGAAGTAATCACCGAAAGGAAGTAAGCATTATGCCCACTGAAAAAGAATTTCTGGCCGACATCAAAAAGCTGGCCGCCGGTTATATCGATGAACAATTGGAAGTGCTGAAAAAACTGGCCGGCATTGACTGTCAAAGCGGCAATATTGAAGGTAACCGCCAGGTGGCGGCCATTATTGAAAACCTGTTAAAGGGAATTAACGGCCTGAAAGTGATAAGGCAGACGGATGAAAAATACGGCACGGCGCTGATTGGCATTCTCAATCCGGCCGCCGCCGGCAAACTGGTGCTCAATGCCCATCTGGATACCGTCTACAACTCCGGCGACTGCGCTGCCCATCCCTGCACCATTTCCGCTGACCGCATTGCCGGATTAGGCGTGGCAGACTGCAAAGGCGGCGTCATTACCGCCATTTATGCCGTCAAGCTGCTGCAGCAGATTGGCTTTGCGCCGGACCGCCAGATCATGTTCATCTTCAATCCGGATGAAGAAGTCGGCTCCCCTTTTGGCCAGCAGGTCTTTGCCCGCTATGCCTATGGTGCCGATTATGCCCTGGTATTTGAACCGGCCCGCGATGATGACGGCATTATAACCGCCCGCAAAGCCGCCGCCCGCTTCAAAATCGAGGTCAGCGGCGTCAGCGCCCATTCCGGAGTGAATTATCAGGCCGGAGCCAGCGCGGTTGTCCAGCTGGCCCATTCCATTTCCGTTTTAAATTCCTATAATGATGAAAACCGCAATATCTTCTTCAACCTGGTCGAATTAAACGGCGGCGGCCGCAGTTTCGGCGTCGTGCCGGAATATGCCTCCGTCAGCGGCAGCGTGCGGATTGGTGACCAAAGTGAAATTGATTATGTAAAGGATGTGCTGGCCAAAGTAGAAAAAGACATTGCCGTGCCGCATACTTCCGTTAAAGCCGCGCTTACTTACACCGGCACTCCCATGACTGCCACTACCGCCAATCTGGCTCTTTATGAAAAAGCCCGGTCGGTCGGGGCGGCCATGGGTATGGACTTAAGCCAGCAAAAAACCGGCGGCGGCTCTGATGCCTCCTACTTTTCAGCTATGGGCATTGCCACTATTGATGCTTTAGGTCCGCATATGTTTGCGATGCATTCATTTAATGAGGCCGCCAGCATTCCTTCCATCAGCCAGCGGACCGCTCTGGCCGCCGGCCTGATTGCCGTGCTGACCTGCGGTAAATAACCTGCTTTACAATAATTTCAGGGTAAAAATTCAGTCCTGGTAAAAACATACAGGCCAATGCTGACAGCATTATCAAGGTTCAGGCTGTCAATGGTTTTAAGGTGGTTTATCAGCACCGACTGGCCCAGCTTCTGATATTCAGCCGGCAGCCCGGTCGCCTCATTGCCAAAAACCAGGGACCAGATCGGTGGAACAGCCACGGTTGACAGATTGACTGCCCCGTCCAGCATGAAGGGAAAAAGCGGCCGTTGGCTGACCGTCTGGATATACTGTTCAATGGTTGAAAAGTACTGCCAGCGCATATTGAAGAAAGCCCCCATCGAAGCCCGGATCACTTTCGGATCAAAGATATCCGCTGCCGGGGCGATGATGGCCAGATCGGTGATGCCAAAGCCGACGGCGGTCCGGATAATGGTGCCCAGATTGCCCATATTGGACGGATTGACCAGAACGATATGACTGGTCCCTTTTTCAAGCGGGGCCTCAAATTTGCGGAAAACGCCGATCATGTAACAATTATCCTTATCAGCCAGTACCTTGAATGCCTTTTCCTGCCGGCTTACTTCAATATGACGGCTCTCACACAGGGCCAGCACCTGCCGGCTGATGTCATTATCCTGCTGGCGCAGACTGACGTAGACCGTCTGAACGCTTTCCGCATGGCGCAGCAGCAGCTCTAAGGTCAGCTCAGTGCCCAGGGTATAGCTTATCTCATCACTCTTCTTATAACGGTGCATAGCCGGTTGACCCTCCTAAACGATTTGATAAAAAGATATCCGGCTGGGATATCCTTACTTTGTTTCATGTTCGCTGATGCGCTGCTGCAGCATCATCCGGTACAGTGAAAGCCGCAGAACGTTATAGATGCCCACACAAACAGCTGCCACAGCCACCAGTGCTATCAGATAGCCGGCGTCATTGGTCACCAGCAGATAAACAGTAAATCCCAGCAGGACCAAAGAAAGCGCCGTCACCACCGGAATGGAGCGGCCGATGCGCTGATCGATATCAGCATCATAAGCCGTATACAGTCTGACCGGTTTGTCCTTGATGACATGGGCACAGATATTCCAGCGCCGGTCAGCCCGGTAAACCAGCCAGTCTTGGGCATTAAGCTGGCTTAAATAGCCATCAACAAGATAGCCGCTGTAGTCAAACTGATAGGTCATATTAACCGCCGGCTTTTTGACAAAGATGAACCAGAAATGCAGCCGCACACCGCTGAGCAGCCAGCCCTGCCGGGCCTGCTGATTCAGCCAGTTTTCCGTCTGGGGAAAGGTAAACATCAGATAAAACCGGAAACGGATCTGCCGGTTAGCTGCGCTTTTTGAAGAAGTCGGGCGTGTCATAATCGTCGACAGGTGCTTCCTTAAAGCCGGTCTCAGCCGGTTTGACCGGCCGGACGGCTGTTTCAGCAGGATCAGCCACACTGTCAAACCCGGTTGCGATGACAGTAACGATAATCCGGCTGCCGAGGTTTTCATTGAAAGCCACTCCGAAAATGGTATCAATGTTGCCGCCGGCCGCGGCCCTGATATAATCAACAGCCGCACTGGCGTCATTGGCAGTAATATCATTGCCGCCGGTGATATTGATCAGCGCATTGCGGGCTCCGGTGATGGAAGCTTCCAGCAGCGGTGATTCAATGGCTTTTTTAGCCGCCTCAATCGCCCGGTTCTCCCCATCAGCCATGCCGATGCCGATCAGGGCTGTGCCCTGGTCTTCCATGACGGAGCGGATGTCGGCAAAATCAATATTGATCATCGCCTGATAGCCGATCAGGTCCGTAACGGTTTTAACAGCCTGCACCAGAATGTTGTCGGTTTCCTTAAATGAATCTTTAAACGGAATGTTGCCTAAAATTTCTTTGACGCGGTTATTGGGAATTATAATCAGTGAATCGGTATACTGGCGCAGTTCATCAAGCCCTTCCAGGGCCTGGCTCATCCGCCGCGGGCCTTCAAAGGTAAACGGCTTAGTGACAACCGCCACCGTCAGTGCGCCGGCATCCTGGGCCGCCTTGGCAAAAATAGGGGCTGCGCCGGTGCCGGTGCCGCCGCCCAGACCGGCAGTGATAAAGACCATATCGGTCCCTTTGACCAGTTCTTTTATTTCATCGATATTCTCTTCGGCTGCCTGATGGCCGATTTTCGGATTGCCGCCGGCCCCCAGACCGTGGGTCGTGTTTTTACCCAGCAGAATGCGGTTTTCGTCTTCCACCTTGGAGGTTTTCAGAACCTGCAGATCGGTGTTGGCCACATAAAAATCAACCCCGACGACAGTGCTCTCCTCAACCATCCGGTTGACAGCATTGCAGCCGCCCCCGCCGACTCCGATAACCTTGATTTTTGTTACCTGATTAAAGTTTAAATCGTTCATATTTTACCTCGTCACTTTTTAGGTTCCATGAATAATATCTTTTTCAGCTTGGCTGTAAAATTCTTTTCCGCAACCACATTGTTGCGGTCCGAGCCGATCAGAGCAGCATAGGCCTGCTCATCGACGGCACTGCCCTGCTGCTGATGCATATCAGACTGGTCAAGGTAGGCATAAAACATTCCCAGGCATACTGTCCAGCCGGGCGAACGAACCCCCAACGTCTCCGGGCAGTAAACCTTGACGGGCTTTTCAAAGCAATCGCTCAGTGCCGGGCCGATGCCGTCAAGATCGCCTCCGGCTCCCTGCACAATGACTGTCACGTTGTCATGGGCCAGAATAGGAGCACACAGCTGACAGCAGTCATTGAGCATATCCTGCAGCGGCTTGGCGATGGTCTCGCTGAGCTGCTTGTCGGTAATGGTATAGGTATTCTCATCGCGGGTAAAGGCATATACCGGCCGGTCATAGATTTTGACCGGATCCAGATGGGCATATTTGAACAGCAGCTTGACGCTGTTTTCCAGCGGAATGCCAAACCGGCGGCTGACCGTCTGGGCCATGGCCGCATAGCCAATGTTTTCCATCTGGCAGCTCATCAGCCGGCCGTTATAAATCAGCCCCAGGTTCAGATTATCCATTTCCAGCTGCATATTGATGACATAGTTCTTCAGGTTCTGCTCAAACAGGGCCATTTCCTTGGCCGAAGCATAAGCATCCAGACAGATATCTATAATCTGCAGCCCCGCCTTTTCAACCGCGGCCGCATAAGAATAGACCATCATTTTATCAGCGCACAGCCGGTCAAATTCAGCCTCCAGCAGGTCCCCTTTTTCGTTCAGGGGCATGCTCCGGTAGATAATGCCGTTTAACCGGTAGGTATTGCAGACTGTATTGACGCAGACCAGATCCGAACTTACGGCCAGATCCTGGGCCCGCTGGTACAGCTGGCGGATATCATCGGCCGTGATGCGGCCTTCGGGATTATCAATTGTAGCGGACAGACTGACGGTCTCTCTTTTAAAGCGGTAGCTGGGCACCGCCAGCAAAACAGCCGTCAGCGGCGTCGAGATGAACTCTGAAACGCTGTCAGCCGCCTGCCGGATGGCCAGAACAACCTTATTGACGTCAACAATGCGCATGCCGTCCATTCCGCTGCAGCTGACCCGCTCTGTTTTGATGATATTCAAACGCGAATTAAAGAATTCGGCGGCTACTAAACGGACTTCATGATTGGCAATTAACAATGTGGCCAAAACCTGTTTTTCCACGTTTGACCTCCTCAATAAACCTTTTTCATTTTAGCATAACTATTCTTAGTTTGGTATTTTTTCTGTCAGCGGACGGCTTAACGGCCGGCCGGAAGCTGAAAGAAGCAGCCTTATCGGTCCCGGCATCAGCGATTGGGCCAATGCGGTCCGGCTTATCTATTTGATTATAAACTATCTGGCCAGATAAATAAACGCCAGCCGATTATCATCGTTTTAGTCCGGCGGTAATGCTATAATGAGAAAAAGCGGGGCGGATAACAATGAAATATATCTTTATAGTCAACGGGGCGGCCGGCAGCCGTAAAAAGAACCCCTATCTTCCTCATATTGATGCGCTTTGCCGGCGCCTGAATCTTGATTATGAAATCATCTATACCCAGGCCTCCGGCGATGCTACTAAAATTGCCGCCGCTCACAGCGGATCTGATTATACCCTGCTGGCTGTCGGCGGTGACGGCACGGCTTACGAAGTGCTTAACGGCCTTGATGCCGCCAGCACCGCTATGGCCATACTGCCCTGCGGCACCGGCAATGACTATTACCGGATGATCGGCAGCCGTAAAAAACCGGCTGAACAGCTGCTGAAAGAGACTTTGACCGGCAAAACGGTAAAGGTTGACTACGGCCAGTCTGATTACAGCCGCTTCCTTAATGTCACTTCCTTTGGCATGGATGCCTCGGTAAACCGGCTGGTCTGTGAAAAAATAAAGCAGAGTCCCATCCCCCGCAGCCTGGCCTATGCCGTCAGTGCGGTTTCCATCATCAGCCATCCGTATTCCTTCGGCCTGCATCTGCAGACTGAAAGCGAAACTATCGATACCAAGGGTCTGCTCTGCTGCATCATGAACGGAGCCTATTACGGCAACGGCGTCTGTCCGACAGCTAAAGCCAGTCTGCAGGACGGGGTCTTCAATCTTTGCGTGGTGGATGCCGTCAAAACATCACGGCTGCCCTTTTTGCTGGTTAAATACATGGGCGGCAAGGGTGAAAGCATCAAAGAAGCCCACTATCTGACCGCTAAAAAAGTTGAGATCACCACTGACAGCAGTGTCGATGTCCAGTCGGATGGCGAGCAGTTCGCCGCTACCAGCATCAGCTTTGAAATAAAGCCGGCCGGCCTGAGCCTTTTAGTGCCGGCTGATTCGCTGCTGCATTGATTTTTACGTCCTGGAAGTGACGAATGTTAAAGCCTTGATATTTTCCGGTGTAATGAAGTATTA
>CAYTET010000070.1:0-8080 GCA_964436975.1 uncultured Erysipelotrichaceae bacterium | reverse complement strand
CTGGTGCATGAAAGCACCCTTGCCGTATTTAACGTCCAGAACAATGACGTCATCATCAGCCGCCAGTTTCTTTGACATGATGCTTGAGGCAATGAGCGGCAGCGAATCCACGGTAGCCGTCACATCGCGCAGGGCATACAGCATTTTATCGGCCGGCACCAGATCCATCGTCTGACCGACGATGGCGATGCCGATATCGTTGACCTGCTTTTCCAGCTGCTCAATGGTCAGAGCCGTTGTCAGATGGGGAATGGCCTCCAGCTTGTCAATGGTGCCGCCGGTAAAACCCAGCCCCCGGCCGGACATCTTGGCCACTTTGGCCCCGCAGCAGGCCACCATTGGCATTAAGGCCAGCGAAGTCTTATCCCCGACGCCGCCGGTTGAATGCTTGTCAACTTTGATTCCGCTGACACCGGACAGATCCAGGGTAGCGCCGCTGTTGCGCATCGCAACAGTCAAATCAAATAATTCCCGGCTTTCCATGCCTTTATACCAGATGGCCATCAGCAGGGCGGACACCTGGTAATCGGGAATCTGGCCGCCGACATAGTCTTTAATCCAGTATTCAATTTCCTCGGTCGTCAGCGGCTGACCGTGTTTCTTCTTTTCAATCAAGTCGACAAAGCGCATGGTCTTCTCCTTTCCGCGTCATTTCGCGGTAGTCAAACTGCTCATATTCAACCGACCGGTCGATCTGCCAGTCAGCCATATCAAAACTGTCAAACCAGGTATCAACCTGATGCACGCCTCTGACAAAGGAAACCCGGGCCTGGCGGCAGAAAGGATAGGCCAGCCGGTAAATAGAGGCCCCGCCGCAGATAAAATAATTATCCGCATCATCCTGATGCTGCTGTAAAAAATGCTTAAGATCGCGGATTATGACAACATCCGCATCGGCAGTAAACTGTGGATCATTCGAAGCAACATAAAAGCGGCGGTGCGCCAACTTGGCCGGCAGCTTCTCATATGTCGTCTGCCCCATTACAACCGCCTGATCCCACGTATTGGCCTTGAACAGCTGCAGATCTTGACGGATGTGCCAGGGCAGTGCACCGTTATAGCCGATGCCTTTCTGCTCGTCCATGGCAACAATAATTGTCAGCATTAAACGCTCACCTTGCCTTTGATGGCCGGCCAGGGATCATAGCCTTCCAGGGTGAAGTCTTCAAATTTAAATTTTGTGATATCGGTGACATCCGGATTGATTTTCATTGTCGGCAGCGGCTTAGGTGTCCGCGTCAGCTGCTCTTTTATCAGATCAATATGATCGTTGTAGATATGCATGTCACCGAAGGTGTGCACCATTTCATAGGGCTGGTAGCCGCAGACCTGGGCAATCATCATCAGAAACAGCGAATAAGAAGCAATATTGAACGGCACGCCCAGAAACAGATCGGCGCTGCGCTGATACAGCTGCAGGGACAGCCGTTTCTGATCGGCTGATACGTAAAACTGGACAAAAGCATGACAGGGCGGCAGCGCCATCTGTTCGACCTGGGCCGGATTGTAGGCCACAATGATATGGCGGCGCGAAAAAGGATTGTTTTTCAGCCCGTCGATCAGATTCATCAGCTGGTCAGTGCCGAAGAAATCCCGCCACTGCTTGCCGTAGACCGGTCCCAATTGGCCCCATTTATCCGCAAATTCATCGTCAGCCGCAATTTTGGCAATGAACTCCTCCATGGTTTCACCCTGGTAGCTGCTGCTCTTTTTATAGGAGGCATATGGCCAGTCATTCCATATTTTGACATTATTCCTGACCAGCGGCTGGATATTGGTGCAGCCGCTGATAAACCACAGCAGTTCATAAAGAATACCGCGGAAATAGACCTTTTTAGTTGTCAGAAGCGGAAATCCCTGGGTCAGGTCATAGCGGCTCTGATAGCCGAAAACCGAAATAGTTCCGGTACCGGTGCGGTCCGGACGGTGCTGGCCGTTATCCAAAACATAGCGGCACATATCAAGATACTGTTTCATATTGTCTACCCCTCTTTATTTGGCCTTTTATTAATGATAATTATACCTTTCTTGGTCAATCGGTACAATGACCATAAAAATGTCGGTGGAATGTCCAAAACGGTAAAAAATAAAACTTTTAGGAATTTTGACCTGTCAGCACTAATAGGTATAGGTCTGGGCTGCCGGTTTTGGCGGTTTGGACTGACTCTGAAAACCAGTTAGAATCAGAGTGCTTTGGAAAAAGAAAGAGGTCAAATTATGATCAATCAGGTAGTGTTAATCGGAAGAATCAAACTGCTGCCCGTCAACCAGCCGGAAGATGATCTGCATGATGCCGACATGGTGCTGCAGGTAATGCGGCCCTTTGCCGAAAGCGATGGCAGTTACAGCTGCGATGAAGTTTTAATTTCAATGTGGTGCGGCCAGGCCGCTACAATGCTGGCGCATTGCGCCGTTGGTGACCTGATTGGCCTGAAGGGCCGGATAAAACAGGATGATCCGCATTATCTCTGCAAGGTAATCGCCGAAAAAATCACCGTTCTGCAGCCGGGCAGTCTGCCGCTGATGAAAGAAAAAAAGTCCTAGACGGACTTTCAGATGATCTGGAATATATAAAACTGCAGATATTCGGTTTCCGGAACATTCCACAGGATGGGATGATCGGGACTCTGCTGAAAACAGGCGGCCTGCCGCAGGCTGACATTGACACTGGCGGCCGCTTTCTGCAGCAGGGCCTTATAACGGGCCGGATTCATGAAGTGCGAACAGGAGCAGGTTATCAGCCAGCCGCCGCGCGGCAGTATCTTCATGGCCAGGCGGTTGATCTCATAATAGCCATATTCAGCCTTGGCGATAGAAGAGCGGGCCTTGGTGAAGGCGGGCGGATCAAGAATGATCATGTCATACTGCCGGCTGTGACTGTCCGCCAGTTTTTTCAGCAGTTCAAAAACATCAGCCTGTTCAAAGGAAACCTTGTCCAGGCTGTTTAGTGTGGCGTTATGCCGGCCCTGTTCAAGGGCCGCCGGTGAAATATCAACAGCCGTGACGCTGGCCGCGCCGTTTTTTGCGCAGTTTAACGCAAAGCCGCCCACATTGCAGAAGCAGTCTAAAACATTATGCCCGCCGGCCACCAGACCGCAGCTGGCCCGGTTGCGCTTCTGGTCCAGAAAATAGCCGGTCTTCTGGCCGTTAGCTACATCAATATCAAACAGAAGGCCGTTTTCCCGGATTCTGACAATCCCGGATGCCTGCATACAGCCATCCTGGCGCCAGTACCAGCCGCAGGTCTGGTCAAGTCCTTCCAGCTGGCGGATGGCCGAATCATTGCGCAGATAAATGCCGCTGATATTGACGCCGTCAGCCTGCAGAACCGACCGCAGCTGTGTCAATACCGTGTCTTTGACCAGATCCATGCCTAAAGACAGTATCTGGACGACCAGAATATCTTCATAGCGGTCAACCGTCAGTCCGGGCAGCTGGTCGGCTTCGCCATGGACCAGCCGGCAGCAGCTCAGTTCAGCCTGACTCAGGGCTGTCTGGCGGTACTGCCAGGCATATTGACACCGGCGGAGCCAGAAAGCGTCATCAACAGTATCATTGGGGTTGCGGGTGAGCAGCCGGATAGCAATTTTGGACTGCTGATTATAAAAGCCGGTGCCAAGCCAGCGCTGTTTCTGATTGAAAACATCAGCCAGCTGGCCGGAGACAGCTTCCCCGTTCCAGCCGGTAATCTCACTGCCATAGATCCAGGGATGGCCTCCGGCAACACTTTTTTCCGCTTTTTGACTGATCAGAGCCTGCGGATAACTGTTTCTGTTCATAATTCTCCTTGCTTGCCAATAAAGAAAAACGGAACAGGATGAAACCCGTTCCGTTAAGCTGACTGATTATTCAGCAGCGTCAGACTGTTCAATGCCTTCGCCGACGCCGTAGCGCACAAACGAAATGACTTTTGAATTCTTGTCCTTCAGCCACTGCCCCATCTTGGTAGCACCGTCACGGAAATAGACCTGGTCAACCAGTGACAGCTCTTCCAGAGCCTTGGAGACACGGCCGTCGATGATGTGCTCCTGAATGTTGGCCGGCTTTTTGGCAAAAGATTCATCATTCTTGGATATTTCAATCTGAACATCCTTTTCATGCTGAATGACTTCGGCCGGCATGGCATTGCGGTCAACATAGGTCGGATTCATGCTGGCAACCTGCATTGCCACATCCTTGGCAACTTCCGGGTCGCTGGTTTCAACAACTGCCAAAGCGGCAATATGGCCGCCGTCGGCACCGCTCTTGCCGTCTTTGCGGTGAATATAGCTGCCGAACAGCTGTTCAGGCTGCTTGACAATCCGCTGGAAGCGGCGCAGTGTAATCTTTTCACCGATGGCCAGAGTCAGATTGGTAATAAGCGCGTTGACTTCGCCTTCCGGAGTAACCAGCTTGAGGGCACTGTCGACATCATTGACGTCACTGGCCATCAAAGCATCGCAAATCAGCGCGACAGCCTTTTTGAAGCGGTCATTTTCCGCCACAAAGTCGGTCTCGGAATTCAGCTCAATAATAAGCGCCTTGTCATTTTCAATACGGATCTGGGCTAAGCCCTCCGCCGCCACCCGGCCGGATTTGGAAGCCGATTTGGCAATTCCCTTTTCCCGCAGCCAGTCAATGGCTTTTTCCATATCACCGTTTGTTTCGGTTAAGGCTTTCTTGCAGTCAATCATACCGGCGCCGGTTTTGGCGCGCAGATCTTTAACTAATTGAATAAGCTCCATGAATTAACCCTCCTTTTTAACTTCTTCAGCGGCCGCCGGGGCTTCCGCAGCCGGTTTTTCGGCAGCCAAAGCTTCAGCAGCGGGCTTTTCAGCAGCCGGCTTTACAGCAGCAGCTGATTCAGCCTTGGCCTGCTGTTCGCTTTCAGCCAGTGAGCCCTTCGGCGTATCGCTGGGACGGCCGTAACGTGACTGATAAGGCCGGCGGGCTCCGCCATGCTCGTTCATATACTTGCGTTTCTCTTCAAAATGCTGCCGGCGGATCCGCTCACGTTCAGCATTGACCTGATCGACATTGACAATGACATCGGACATCGTGATTTCCGGCTGTTCATCAGCCACATAGGCGAATTCCAAAACACCGCCCTTGGCTTCCACAATGGCATCAGCCATCAGTCCGGTCATCAGCTTGATAGCTCTGACGGCATCATCATTGCCCGGAATGGCATAATCAACCAGAGCCGGATCACAGTTGGTATCGCAGACAGCGAAAACCGGGATGTGCAGCTTATGAGCTTCCGTGACCGCATTCTGGTCTTCCTTGGGATCGATGACAAACAGCGCATCAGGCAGCTTCTTCATTTCCTTGATGCCGCCTAAGAAGTTTTCAAGTTTTTCCTGTTCCTTGGTGATCAGGGCAATTTCCTTTTTGGAATAGTTGTTGATCAGACCGGAAGACTGCATTTCTTCAATCTCTACTAACCGCTTGATCCGTTTCTGGATTGTGCGGTAATTGGTTAACGTTCCGCCCAGCCAGCGGGTGGTGACATAGAAACTGCCGCACCGCAGGGCTTCTTCCATAATGATGGCCTGAGCCTGCTTCTTGGTGCCGACAAACAGCACCTTGCCGCCCTTTTCAGCCAGATCCTTCAAGGCCGCATAGCAGACATCGGTCGCTTCCTGGGTCTTTTCCAGATTAATGATATGGATACCATTCTTGGCGGTATAGATATTGGACCGCATCTTGGGATCCCACCGCCGCGTCTGATGACCGTAATGGACACCAGCCTCTAAAAGCTTGCGCATCGTAACAACTGACATTTAAGTTTTTCCTCCTCCGTTGTTCCGCCACCTCTTCCAACAGTTATCACCTCACTATGAGGCACGGAGAACTGAATCCAAGGTGTGTGTAAGGCGCTTTTCGCGTTAAGCGCCGTCTATTATGATAGCATATCATTCGCCTGGTATGCAATTATTTGTTAAGCTTATCGTCACCGCTGCCGGTCGCCGCCGTCAGCCGGGAGGCGGGCTGATCAGCCGTGCCGCTGTCAAAGGCTTTATCATAAGTGGCACGCAGATGCTCCATGGTGACATGGGTATAGATCTGGGTGGTGGACAGATTGGCATGGCCCAGCAGTTCCTGAACCATCCGCAGATCCACACCGGCATCCAGCAGATGGGTCGCAAAGGAATGCCGCAGGGCATGCGGATGGATATGCATGCTTAAACCCTGGTCGCTGACCGCCTTGTTCAGAATATACTGGATGCCCCGGCTGGTCAGCCGGTTGCCCTGCTGGTTGACAAAGACATTAGTGACATCTTCTTTGGCATAGGCCGGTCTTATCTGGTTTATCCATTTCTTCAGCAGCTGGCTGATCATAGGATAAAAAGGAACAATCCGGGCCTTTTCCCCTTTGCCGACAATATGCACAACGGCATTTGAAAAGTCGACATCGTCAATCTGCAGATTCACGGCTTCGGATACCCGCAGGCCGCAGCCATACATGGTTTCAAACAGGGTCCGGTTGCGCCACCCCATGTCATCATGCAGATCAAAGCCGGCCATCAGGGTATCGATTTCATCTTCAAACAGATAATCCGGCAGCTTGTTGCGGACTGTCGGCAGCTTGACAGCCGCAAACGGGTCTCCGCTGACAATATTCTGCTCATCAAGAAAGCGGTAAAAGCTCCGCAGGGCTGAAAGATGACGGGCGATGCTGCGGCTTGACAGCGGTGTCTTGAATTTGGCATCCGTGCGAAGCCGGTTGATGTAATCCATGACCACAAACCGGTCAACTTCATCCGGTGATGCAATGCCCTGCTGCTGCAGATAATCCGCAAAATCTTCCAGATCATTCTGATAGGCCGCAACCGTGTTGGCTGAGCCGGAATTTATGGTCGAGCAATAGATCAGAAAATCACTGATCAGCTGTGCAGTCTGTTTCATAGGGGCCAGCCTGCCCGGGCGGTTTCAATCCGGGCCAGGGCCTTATCAGCCATCTCTTTTTTGCCAGCCAATCCGGTCTGCTTGGCACCCGGATAGAGCATCAGCCCGAAATTGGCGTTCATGGGCTGAAAGGTGTCCGCATCGGCATGCGTAATGTAATGAGCCATGGCTCCCATCATGCAGTCAGCCGGCAGTTCGACCGGGTCCAGTCCGCGGCATAAATTAGCCATATTGCAGCCCGCCAGCAATCCGCTGGCCGCCGACTCGACATAGCCTTCCACTCCGGTCATCTGGCCGGCAAAAAACAGGTCGTCTCTAATTTTAGTCTGGTAGCTGGCTTTAAGAACCGCCGGTGATTTGAGATAAGTATTGCGGTGCATTACCCCGTAGCGCAGAAATTCGGCATGCTGCAGGCCGGGGATCATCTGAAAGACCCTCTTCTGCTCGCCCCATTTCAGATGGGTCTGAAAGCCGACCATATTGTACATGGTGTCAGCGGCATCATCCTGACGCAGCTGAACAACCGCAAAGGGCCGCCGGCCATCCGGACCGTTCAGTCCGACCGGTTTGAGCGGTCCGTATAAAAGCGTATTGATTCCGCGCTGGGCCATGACTTCCACCGGCATGCAGCCTTCAAAGAAGATCTGCCGGTCAGCCTGGTGCAGCGGGGCCATTTCCGCACTGATCAGGGCCTGGTAAAAGGCCGTAAACTGCTCCCGGCTCAAGGGGCAGTTGATATAGGACCCCTGGCCCTTGTCATAGCGGCTCTGCCGGAAAGCTATCGACATATCAATTGAATCCTTGGCTACAATCGGCGCCGCGGCATCATAAAACCACAGACTGCCTGAATCAAATAAAGCCGCAATCTTTTCCGAAAGAACGGGTGAAGTCAGCGGACCGGTGGCAATGACAGCCGGGCCCGGGGGTATTTCTTCAACAGGCTCATTTACTATTTCAATCAGCGGGTTTTCCCGCAGGGTTTTGGTAATGTACTGGCTGAAGCCGTGACGGTCAACAGCTAAAGCACTGCCGGCCGGCAGGGCAAAGCGATCAGCCGCCTGCATTATTAAAGAATCCAAACAGCGCATTTCCTGCTTCAGCAGACCGACCGCATTAGTCAGTTCATTGGAGCGCAGGGAATTGGAACAGACCAGTTCGGCAAAATCAGCAGTCTGGTGTGCTCCGGTGCTCT
>CAYTET010000069.1:4213-8161 GCA_964436975.1 uncultured Erysipelotrichaceae bacterium | reverse complement strand
CAGGGCCAGCAGGAAGAAGACCAGCAGCGTCAGGAAATAGCCCGGATTCTGTTTGCGCTGAGCCAGATGGTCAAGCTGCATGCGGCCGGCTACCGGGCCAATCTGCAGACATTAGGCCTGCTGGATTCTCTTTCAGCCAAAGCCCAGTGGGCTCACAGCAATGATGCCGTGGTGGGGGCCATCAGTGAAAACTATGATCTCAGCATTGAAGACGGCCGTCATCCGCTGATTGAGCGCAGCCGGGTAGTAGCCAACAGTTATCATCTGAAGGCGCCCGTGCGCACGGTTTTGATCACCGGTCCCAATACCGGTGGCAAGACGGTCAGCCTTAAACTTATCGGCCTGTTTGTGGTGATGCATCTGGCCGGTTTTGCGCTGCCGTGCCGGCAGGCCAGCATTCCGGTTTATGACCAGCTGTTCTATGACATCGGCGATCAGCAGTCAATCCAGCAGGATCTGTCGACTTTCTCGGCCCATATCAGCAAGCTGGCGCATATTATCCGGCTGGCGACGTCCCATTCACTGGTGCTGCTGGATGAACTGGGTTCGGGAACCGATCCGGCCGAAGGTCAGGCTTTGGCCAGCGCCGTGCTGGCTTATTTCAGGGAAAAACAGGTTTATCTGGTTGCTACAACCCATTACGCCAAACTGAAGAGCTATGCCCATCAGTTTGATGATGTTCTGCTGGCCAGTGTGGAATTTGACACGGCCGCCTTAAAACCGACATACCGTTACATTGAAGGACTGGTCGGCCAGTCCAATGCCTTTGATATTGCCGCCCGCTGCGGTGTTGACAGACAGGTTATAGACCAGGCCCGCCGCTTCAAAAAGGAGCAGCAGACCGATTCAGATGAACTGGCGGAAAAACTGCAGAGCCAGCTGGCCGTTAACCGGCAGCTGCAGGAAAAACTGGTTAGCCAGAACAACGATCTGGAACTGGCCAAAGCCCATCTGGAAAAAGTTATCAGTGACCAGCAGGCCCGCCAGGACGAAATAATCAGTCAGGCCAACCAGCAGGCCGCTGACATAGTTGAAAAGACCCAGGATGAGGCTGACCAGATAATAAGCCAGCTCAAGCAGCAGGAACGCTACCGGCAGCAGGATGTTGCCGTTATCCAGCATAAAATCGCGGTCATGGACACTCAGCCGGAAACGGCCGGCCGCACCGCTTCGGAAGACATCAAAGTCGGCGACTGGGTGAAGGTGGTTTTGAGCAATCAGGTTGGCCTGGTTAAAGAACTGGATAAAAAGACCGCTATCATTGAATGCGGCGGCACCCGGGTTCGAACAAAGGCTGCCGGCCTGGTTAAGACAGCTGCCCCGGTTGAAATAAAGTCAGCCGCTCCGGTTTACCGGCGGGCCGCGGTCTCTTTCAGCACGGAAATCAATCTGGTCGGCCAGCACGTGGATGACGGTCTGGCTCTGCTGGACAAGTATCTGGATGATGCCATTGTGGCCCGGGCGCCCTTTGTCCGGGTGATTCACGGCATCGGCTCGGGCGTTCTGCGGCAGGCGGTCTGGGAAAAACTGAAAACCTATCAGTTTATTGATCATTTTGAAATGGCTCCTTCGGCCCAGGGCGGCGCCGGGGCTACGCTGGTCTACTTCAAGGGGCACCAGTCCTGATGGATGACGCTTTAAAGGCCAAACTGGCGACCTTGCCCCTGCAGCCCGGCTGCTACCAGATGAAGGATAAAGACGGCCAGATAATCTATGTTGGCAAGGCCAAGAAACTAAAAAACCGGGTCAACCAGTATTTTGTGGGAACCCATGATCTGAAGACGACCCGGCTGGTAGCCGATATTGCTGATTTCGATTACATTGTCACCAACAGCGAAAAGGAAGCCCTGCTGCTGGAGTTTAACCTGATAAAGAAATACCGGCCGATGTATAATATCTCCCTGATCGACGGCTCCAGCTATCCCTATATCCGGCTGACGTATGAGCAGTATCCCACCCTGACCGTTGTCCGTGATGCCAAGAAAATAAAGAAGGCCCGCTATTTCGGGCCCTATCCGGTTGCCGGCAGCGCCCGGCAGATTGTTGACCTTCTCAATAAAATGTATCCGCTGCGCAAATGCCGGAACATGGGTCATAAGGTATGCCTGTATTATCATCTCGGCCAGTGTCTTGGCCCCTGTGAATATGAAATTGATCCCCAGGTATACAAGGAGCTGGTTTCAAAGATTGTCCGCTTTATAAAAGGTGATGCTTCGGAGATGATAGCTGATGCGGTCCGCCAGCGCGACCAGGCCAGCGCGGCCCTGCAGTTTGAGCAGGCGCAGAAATACCAGAACCTCATCGAATCAATCAGCCATGTCACTTCCAGCCAGGAGATTATATATGACAACCGCACAGATGCCGATGTTTTTGTCTATTATGTGGACAAAGGCTATATTTCAATTGTCGGTCTGCTGATCCGCGCCGGCCGGCTGTTGGCCCGCCACCTTGCTTTAGAGCCGCTGTATGGTGATCCCGAAGATGTCTTTGTCTCTTTTCTGATGCAGTATTATCAGAAGAATCTATTGCCGGATATCCTGCTGCTGGAATATGATCCGGCAGCTGACTATCAGGCTCTGAGTGAGAACCTGCAGGTGAAGATCCATCAGCCCCGCCGGGGCGCCCAGCGCAAGCTGATTGCCATGGGCTTGGAAAACGCCCGCATAAACCTGGAGCAGAAATTTGAGGTGATTGACCGCCGCCAGCAGGGACTGGACAAGTCGCTGGACCAGCTGGCTGAAATAAGCGGCGTTACCCCGCACCGGATTGAGCTGTTTGATAATTCACATACGGCCGGCAGTTTGGCCGTCGGCGCCATGGTTGTCTACTATGACGGGCTGCCTTCCAAAAAGGATTACCGGCTCTACAAAGTCCACAACGGCGGCGATGATTTCGCCAACATGCAGGAAGTGCTGTACCGGCGGCTGCAGAAGGCGGTGGCTGAAAACAGCCTGCTGCCGGATATTATAATTGTCGATGGCGGCGCAGCCCAGATTCATGCGGCCAGTGCCGTCAAAAGCGAATTGGGACTGGATATCAAGATCATGGGCCTGGCCAAAGATGAGCGGCACCAGACCAGCGTCATGCTGGATGAGGAGCTGCAGGCGGTAGCGATCCAGCGGGATTCACCGCTGTTTTTCCTGCTGACCAGAATGCAGGATGAAGTGCACCGCTTCGCCATTACCTATCATAAAAAGCTCCGCAGCCGGAATATGGCTCATTCACTGCTGGATGATATTGCCGGTCTGGGGCCGGTCGGCCAGAAAAAACTGCTGAATCACTTCGGTTCGGTCAAAAAGCTGCAGGAAGCTGATCAGGCCCAGATTGCCGGAGTAATCGGGCCGAAAGAAGCGGCCGTTGTCTACAGCAGCCTGCACGATCCGCAAAAAGAAATCTTGAAATGAAACGGCAGGATTGCTATACTAAGGCGCAAGGTCGAAAACATGAAGATAGTACTGATGAGTGATTCCCACGGATATGACGAGAATGTCAATATGGTTTTAGCCGCTAATCCGGATGCGGCGGCTTTTCTGCACTGCGGGGACCTTACCAGTGACAGCCGGCTGTTTCCGCAGCTAGTCTGCGTCAAAGGCAATAACGACTATTACAATGATTTTCCCAATGACCGGGTTTTAGAATATGGCGGCATCCGCTTCTATATGACGCATTCGCATAAGGTCTCATCAATTGACCGCCGCAAGAATCTGGCGGCTCTGGCCAAGGCCAACGACTGCACCGTCGTTTTATATGGCCATACCCATGCCTATGATGACCGCTACGTTGACGGAATCCATCTGCTGAACCCCGGCTCGCTGTATTACAACCGGGATCTTTCCAAGCCCGGGTACATGATAATCAACATCGATTCCCGGGGCCGGCTTAAAACTGAGCGAAAATATTTGTAATGGATATGTTATAATACAAAACGGTTTTATTAAAAAGGGGTGG
>CAYTET010000069.1:0-4203 GCA_964436975.1 uncultured Erysipelotrichaceae bacterium | reverse complement strand
AAAAGTAAAGAGTATTTGGGTTTATTTGCAAAGTATATTTATTTAAACAAAAAATTATAAACCTGGCTGTTATCGCTCACGTTGATGCCGGTAAGAGCACCTTGGTTGATGCTTTTCTGGATCAGTCCGGAGCACTCAAGCCTTCAGAAGAAGTAGCCCAGATTATGGATTCCAATGAACTGGAGCGGGAAAGAGGCATTACGATTTATTCAAAGAACTGCTCCGTGTTCTATAAAGACTATAAAATCAATATCGTCGATACTCCGGGGCATGCTGATTTCTCCAGTGAGGTTGAGCGGATTATCAAGACGGTAGATACGGTTATTCTGCTGGTCGATTCGGCCGAAGGACCGATGCCGCAGACCCGCTTCGTGCTGCAGAAATCCCTTGAATTAGGACTGCGGCCGATTCTGCTGATAAACAAGATTGATAAAAAGGATGCCCGGATTAAGGAAGTAATCGAAGAAGTCTACGAGCTGTTCTTCGCTTTGAATGCCACTGATGAGCAGGTGGAGTTCCCGATTCTTTACGGCGTAACCCGCGACGGCATCGTCAAGAAGAATGTGGAAGATCCTGACAACGGCATCATCCCGCTGTTTGAAACGATTATCAACTACACCAAGCCGTATCCTGATTATGACAGCGAACCGCTGCAGATGCAGATATCCAATCTTTCGTATGATGAATACATCGGCCGTTTAGGCATCGGCCGCATCTACAAGGGCACGCTGAAAACCGGCGAGCAGACCATTCTGGCCCGCCAGAACGGCACCCAGTCCAGATGCACGATCACAAAGCTGTTTATTTACCAGGGTCTGAAGCGGATCTCGGTCAATGAAGCTCCTTCCGGAGAAATTGTGACCATTGCCGGTATTTCAGACGTTATGATCGGCGACACGCTGTGTGATGTCGACCATGTCGAACTGATGCCGCCGATACATATTGATGAGCCGACCATGTCCATGAACTTTATGGTCAACACTTCACCCTTTGCCGGCCAGTCCGGCAAGTATGTGACCTCGCGCAATCTTAAGGAGCGCCTGGATAAGGAACTGGAATCAAATGTCGGACTGAAAGTCGAACCGACCGCCACTACCGATACCTTTAAGGTGTCCGGCCGCGGTGAGCTTCATCTGTCTATTCTGATCGAGCAGATGCGCCGGGAAGGCTACGAGCTGGCTGTTTCCAAGCCGGAAGTCATCTACAAGTTTGTCAACGGCAAGCGCTACGAGCCGGTTGAGCAGGTCATCTGCGAGGTGCCGGCCCAGTATCAGGGCGATGTCATCACCACGCTGAATCTGCGCAAGGGCCGGATGGTCAACATTTCGGAAAAGAACAATTACGTTTCCATCGAATTTGATGTTTCAACCCGCGGCCTGATCGGCTACCGCCAGGTCTTTATTAATATGACCCGCGGCGAAGGGACCCTGATCCGGGAGTTTAAGGATTATGAGCCTTACATGGGTGAAATAGACAATCACCGCAACGGGGTAATGATCTCCAATGCCAGCGGTACGGCCATGACCTATGCCATCTGGAATCTGCAGGAAAGAGGGAGTTTCTTCATCGGTCCGCAGACGCCGGTTTATGAAGGCATGATAGTAGCCGTATGCGCCAGGGATATGGATATGAAGGTCAATCCCACCACAGCCAAGCATATGACGGCCATCAGATCAACAGGCGCCGATGAGGCGGAAAAACTGGTTCCGCCGATTCAGCTTACCCTGGAATTTGCCCTTGATTTCATCAATGATGATGAACTGGTCGAAGTTACTCCGGCCGCTATCCGGCTGAGAAAACGCTATCTGACTGAACTCGACCGCAAGGCGCATTTCCGCGAGCTGAAAAAGCAGGATGCCATTGCACCGGACGATCCGGTAGAAGACTAATCCACAAAATAAAAATCCGGCTGAACCGGATTTTTTTGTGAATGGTGTCCTCGGAGCGACTCGAACGCTCGACCGTACGCTTAGAAGGCGTATGCTCTATCCAGCTGAGCTACGAAGACAGGTCAGCATTGGTATTATAAAACAATAAAGACCGGTTATGCAACCAGCGCTTGCTTGAGCAAATAAAAGACGGGAGTATAATGACTGCATGACAACTAAAGAAAACAGAGCTTTCCATTCGATTATTTCCAATATCGGCTTTGTCATGCGCGAAATGTGGCACTTTGACCGTTCCCTGATCTTTAATCAGGCAATTGAAACATTTTTCGGCATTCTGGTTCCGCTGGCCGGTGCCCTGGTGCCGGCTTATGTAATTTCCTGTCTGACTGCCGGGATGGCCCTGTCGGATTACGGCTGGCAGATGCTGGCTGTTTTTGCCGGCTATGCCCTGGTTTTAGCCGGCAGCAGTTATTATACAGCCCGCAACAGCATGCAGTATATCAGGCTGCGCTGCAATAAATTTATCCACCAGCAGAACTGGGATGTCATCAACCTTGATCTGCAGACGGTCGAAAGCCTTCAATTCAAGAAAGATCTGAACAAGGGATCAGAAAGTCTAAGCAGCAATCAGCAGGGGCTGGAAGGGATTATTCACAATACCACGGTTCTGGCTGTGGCTGTCGGCCAGGTCATTGTCTACAGCTTTATTATCGGCCGAATGGAATGGTGGATGACGGCCCTGCTGCTGGCGGTGGCAGCCCTGAAACTGCTGTCTTTCCGCATGGTGCTGCGCTATGAGATTTCCAGCAAGGATGAGCTGGCCACCGCTCATATTACCAATCACTATTTCAACCGGACCATCCGCAAGCCGGCCGCCGGCAAGGATATCAGACTTTACAATATGCACAGCTGGCTCAGCAACCTATACCGCCGCAACAATGAAAAGCTGCGCCATATTGTTGAAAAACAGAATCAGCTGTACACGCTTTATGACACTATCGGCCTGCTTCTGCAGTTTGTTCAGGATGCGGTCTGCTATATATACCTGCTCAGCCGGGTCGTTAACGGCATGGATGTGGCTTCATTTGTTCTTTATCTTAATGTCATAAGCAGTTATGGCACCGCTTTTATATCTATTTCGGATATCTGGTCGCTGCTGAATGAAAACAGCCTGCTGGTCAACCAGCTGCGCTATTATCTGGACACTTACTCAAATAATGATACCGTCGACGAAAAAGCGGCCCTTGAAGATGATGGCCGTGGCCTGGATGTTGTCTTCGATCAGGTCAGCTACCGCTATGAAAACAGTGACCAGGATGTTCTGAGTCAAATCAGTTTCCACATTGCATGCGGGCAGCGGCTGGCTCTTGTGGGAATCAATGGCGCCGGCAAAAGCACCATTGTCAAGCTGCTCTGCGGTTTTTACAAGCCGACATCCGGCCGCATTCTGATAAACGGCACCGACCTGCAGCAGCTCAGCCAGCAGCCGTATATCAGCCTGCTGGCGGCTGTTTTCCAGGATACTAAGATCATCGAGGCTACCGTGGCGGAAAATGTGGCCTGCCTGGCCGCCGACCAGCTGGATGAAAGCCGGGTCCGGCTGGCCCTGCATAAAGCCGGTCTGGATGAGAAAATAGCCAGCCTGCCGCAGGACATCAATTCACATCTGGGCCGGACCATGGATAAAGACGGGATAATGCTTTCCGGCGGTCAGACCCAGCAGCTGATGCTGGCCCGGGCGCTGTACCGGCCCTGCCGGCTGCTTATTCTGGATGAGCCGACGGCGGCCCTTGATCCGCTGGCTGAAAGCCAGATGTACCAGCGCTATCAGCAGTATACGGCGGAATGCAGTTCATTATTCATCTCGCACCGGCTGGCATCCACCCGTTTCTGCGATGAGATCCTGTTTCTGAAAAAAGGAGTCATTATTGAGCGGGGCAGTCATGACCAGCTGATGAAAATCAAAGGGGAATACGCCCGCATGTTTGAAGTCCAGAGCCAGTATTACCGGCAGAAAGGAGACAGCAATGAGAATAGCGGATTACTGGCGGCGGAATAACGTCCTGCTCAAGATGATGGACCGGCCCGGCGGCCGACTGAAAGAAAAGATAATTGTCAATTCGCTGGTCAAAGGCCTTCAGCCCTATGTCCATCTGATCTTATTCAGCCGTATTATCGATGCGATTGGAACCAATGAACTGGCCGGAGCGAAGACTTATATCTGGATGATCCTGCTGATTGATCTGGCGCTGGGCCTGATCAGCCATTACCTGGATGAAAAAGGCCAGGCCCAGCCGCTCACAGAGGAAAAACA
>CAYTET010000068.1:0-8363 GCA_964436975.1 uncultured Erysipelotrichaceae bacterium | reverse complement strand
CAGCAGACCCGGTCTCTTTCTGACAGGGGGTTATTTCGAGGTTGGAGGCATAGCCGCAGCTGTCGCAGGTCACAACGGTATCTTCGCCGATAGGAGTGATGGCCTGGAATTCTTCAGACAGCAGTCCGCCCATAATGCCAGTATCGGCCCGCACTATCTTATAGCGGACGCCCAGCCGGTCGAAAATGCGGATGTAGGCATCAAACATTTTCTGGTAGGCGGCATCAAGGCCGGCCAGATCCTTATCAAAGGTATAGGCATCCTTCATGATGAATTCCCGTACCCTGATTAAACCGAAACGGGGCCGGGGCTCGTCGCGGAATTTGGTCTGCATCTGGTACAGACTGAACGGCATGTCTTTATAGGATTTGATTTTCATGCTTCCGGCAATGGCAAACAGCTCTTCATGGGTCGGACCCAGGGCATAGGGCTTGTCAAAGCGGTCTTTCAATTTGAAGACCGAACTGCCAAAGCCTTCCATTCTTCCGGAAGCCTGGTAGATATCCTGGGGAATCAGACACGGCATCAGAGTCTGCTGGCAGTCGATGCCATCCATTTCCTGACAGATAATCTGCTCGATCTTGCTTAAGACCTTGTATCCCAGGGGCAGATAGGAATAAATGCCGGCCGAAGTCTTTTTAATAAAGCCGGCCCGTACCAGCAGAGCTCCGCTGGTGGATTCTTCATCGCTGGGGGCCTGCCGTAAAGTGTAGAAAAAGCTGTTTTTAAGTTTCATTGCGCTACCTCATCATCAATGATTATACACCGAGTCAGCGCAGCCGGCAGGGTACTTGTAAACCATTTTCACAATTTAGCACTTTAGTGTTGACAGTGCTAAAAAGGTGGACTATACTGTTAGCGGAACTTGAGTAAGAGTGCTAAAAAGTTCCTGAAGGAAGTGAATCATGATAACGTTGACGGATCGACAAAGCCGCATATTCAAGACCATTGTTGAAGAGTTTATCAAGACGGCTGAGCCGGTAGGCTCCAAGATGCTGGTAGAAAACTACCAGATACCTTATTCGTCAGCGACGATTCGCAACGAAATGAGCTATCTGGAAGAACAGGGACTGCTGGAAAAGACGCATACGTCCTCCGGCCGGGTTCCCTCAACCGCAGGTTACCGCTATTATGTGGAAAACCTGATGGATGTCCAGCTTCCGGACGAGTCAAAACTGGAGCTGCAGAACGTTTTTACCCAGAATAACGTACCGATGGAAGATGTTATCCAGCGGTGCTGTGACATTCTGTCGCAGATGACCAATCTGACGACAATTGTTCTGGGACCGGATGCTCAGCAGCAGCAGCTCAGCCATATTAAGATATTCCCTTTGGATTCACGCAGTGCCGTGGCGGTCTTCATTACCGATAAAGGTCATACTGAAAACAAGACTTTCCAGTTTGAAGATGATATTACGGTTGAAGATATCGAAAACTGCACTAACATTCTCAATGACCGGCTTAAAGGCACCCCTTTATGCGAGGTTGTGGAGAAGATGACGGAAATCAAACCGATTCTGGCGCATTCCGTCAAGCAGCATGAGGCTTTGTTCAACGCCTTCATGCAGGCGTTCATCAAGTTTGCCAGCGATAATATGTATTACTCGGGCGAAAGCAACATGCTGTACCAGCCTGAGTTTGCTGACATTGAAAAGATGAAGAGTCTGATGAAGATGCTGGAAGATTCCAAGCTCTGGCGGTCTCTGACGGCCAGCAGCAACCGGCTGCAGTTGAAAAGCGGCGGCGACGAAGATGTTGTCTGGATGGATGACATTGCCGTTGTTTCCAGCAAGGTCAATATCGGCCGGCAGGAAGGCCGGCTGATGGTTGTCGGGCCAAGCCGGATGGAATACAAGAAAGTTGTCAGCATGCTCAACTTTGCCAAGACGGTTATTGAAAAGGAATATCCCGATCAGCCGCCTAAGAAAAAGAAATAGGAGGACGTCATGAACGAAGAAAAAGATCCGAACAATAAAAATGAAGAATTGATTAAAGAACAGCCCGCCGAAGAAACGGCCGCTGAAAAGCCGGCGGCGGAAGCAGTTGAAAAAGAAGAGCCGCCTGTCAAAATGGACCGGCAGCAGCGCAAGCAGCAGGGCAAGATCGAAGAGCTGCAGAAGCAGATTGAGGATTTGAAGGGTCAGCTTGATACCGCTGTTAATGATAAATACCGGGCCTATGCTGATGCCGAGAATGTTAAGAAGCGTCTTCATGCTGAAGCTGATAATGCGGCTAAATACCGCATCCAGTCATTCGCATTGGATATTCTGCCGGCTCTGGACAATATGGAAAGAGCCCTGGCAAACCAGGACGAAAAGGACCCCTTTATCAAGGGTGTGCAGATGACCTATGATTCGCTGTGGGCCAGTCTGCAGAAGGAAGGCCTGACCGAGATAGATTGTCTCAACAAGCCCTTCGATCCGAATTATCATCACGCAATCATGACCGCAAAGGTCGAAGGCGTCAAGCCGAACATGGTGGTTGAGGTGTTGCAAAAAGGATACATGTTAAAAGACAGATTACTGCGTGCACCTTTAGTAAAGGTCAGCGAGTAAGGAGAGAAAAACTATGAGCAAAATTATCGGCATTGATTTAGGAACAACTAATTCATGTGTTGCCGTTTTGGAAAACGGCGAACCGAAGGTTATCACCAACCCGGAAGGCAATCGGACGACTCCGTCGGTCGTGGCCTTTAAAAACGGTGAGCGGATTGTCGGCGACGCGGCCAAACGGCAGGTCATCACCAATTCCAACAGTGTCTCTTCCATTAAGCGGAAGATGGGCACTAACGAAAAGACGACATTGGAAGGCAAGCAGTACTCCCCGCAGGAAATCAGCGCCATGATTCTGCAGTATATCAAGACTTATGCGGAATCTTATTTAGGCGAGCCGGTGACCAAGGCGGTTATTACTGTGCCGGCCTACTTCAATGATGCCCAGCGGCAGGCCACCAAGGATGCCGGCAAGATTGCCGGTCTGGAAGTTGAGCGTATTATTAACGAACCGACCGCTGCGGCTCTGGCTTTCGGCATTGACAAGAAGCATATTGAGCAGAAGATTATGGTTTACGATCTGGGCGGCGGCACCTTTGATGTCTCCATTCTGGAACTGGCGGAAGGCACATTTGAAGTTCTGGCGACTTCCGGCAACACCCACTTAGGCGGCGATGATATTGATAACCTGATCGCTGACTGGCTGGTGGCCAGCTTCAAGAAGGAAAACGGCATTGATCTGCATACCGACAAAATGGCCATGCAGCGTCTTAAGGAAGCGTCTGAAAAAGCCAAGAAGGATCTGTCTTCCATGCTGGAAGTCCAGATTTCCATTCCTTTCATCAGCGCCGGAGCCAACGGCCCGCTGCATATTGAGCAGAGTCTGAGCCGGGCTAAGTTTGAAGAAATGATCAGACCCTTAGTCGAAAAGACAATGGGACCGGTCCGTCAGGCGATGAGCGATGCCGGACTGACTAAGAATGATATTAACGAAGTATTGCTGGTGGGCGGTTCAACCCGTATCCCGATGGTTCAGGAAGCTGTCCGCAAGGAATTCGGCAAAGAGCCCAACCAGTCAGTCAACCCGGATGAGTGTGTCGCCATCGGCGCGGCCATTCAGGGCGGTGTATTAGGCGGCGATGTCCATGACGTGCTGCTGCTGGATGTCACTCCGCTGTCATTAGGCATTGAAACCTTAGGCGGGGTCATGACCAGACTTATTGATCGCAATACGACCATTCCTACCCAGAAGAGCCAGGTATTCTCCACGGCGGCTGATAATCAGCCGGCGGTTGATATCAATGTTCTGCAGGGCGAGCGGCCGATGGCTTCTGATAACAAGAGCTTAGGCAACTTCCAGCTGTCCGGCATTGCACCGGCGCCGCGCGGAATTCCGCAGATTGAAGTGACGTTTGATATCGATGTCAACGGCATTGTCCATGTCTCCGCCAAGGATAAAGGCACGGGCAAGACCCAGTCGATCACCATTACCAACTCCAGCGGCCTGTCCGATTCTGAAATTGACCGGATGGTCAAGGAAGCGGAAAGCCACAAGGCTGAAGATGACAAGCGCAAGGATGAAATCGAACTGAAGAATAAGGCTGAGGCCTTCATTATCCAGATTGATGCCACCCTGAAGGATGCCAAGGTTGATCAGAAGCAGAAAGACGAAGTAAAGAAACTGCGTGATGAACTGCAGGCGGCTGTTGATGCCAACGATTATGATTCGCTGAAGACCAAGATGGATGCGCTGGAGCAGGCCGCTCATACCATGAGCGAGCAGATGTACCAGCAGCAGGCCGCTTCCGGCCAAGGAGCCGACCAGCAGTCAGCTGAAGGTCAGCAGGAAACTGGTGCCGGCAATGGCCAGGACAATGTTTATGATGCTGACTTCACCGAAAAGAAAGATGCCGATAAAAAAGACGAACAGTAAGCCCTGTAAAGCTTAATGTTTACAACCAAGAGCCTATCATGATCGTCATGATAGGCTTCTGGCCGAAAGGAGGCCGCTGAGATATGGCAGGGCAGAAACGGGATTATTATGAAGTACTAGGCGTCAGCAAAGGGGCCTCGGAAGAAGAAATAAAGAAGAACTATCGGACGCTGGTCAAGAAGTATCATCCGGATGTAAACAAGTCGGCTGATGCGCCGGCTAAGTTCAAAGAGGTTCAGGAAGCCTATGAAGTGCTGTCGGATCCGCAGAAGCGGCAGACCTATGACCAGTTCGGCTTTGCCGGAATGGACGGGTCGCAGGCTAACGGCGGCTATGGCGGCGGCAATCCCTTTGCCGGTTTCGGCGACAGCGGATTTGGCGATTTAAATGATATTTTCAGTTCCTTTTTCGGCGGTGGGACCTCATCGTCATCCCGGCGGTCGTCCAATAACACCCCGCGGACCGGCGAAGACCGGTTTCTGCAGATGCGCATTGATTTCATGGATGCTGTTTTCGGCAAGACGGAAACCATTGATCTGGATGTTGATGAAACATGTCCGGACTGCATGGGATCAGGCGCGTACAGCCATGATGATATTACGGTCTGCCCGACCTGTCATGGCAGCGGCCAGGTGGTAACCCAGTCGCGGACCCCGATCGGCGTGATTCAGCGCCAGTCAGTCTGCCCGGACTGCCATGGCACCGGCAAAAAGGTCAAAAGAGCCTGCGCCAAATGCAAAGGGCGCGGCTATATCACCAAGCATGTTGAAGTTGAAGTTAAAATCCCGGCCGGCATTCAGTCCGGCCAGCAGCTGAGAATACCCAACCGCGGTCAGCGCGGGGCCAATGGCGGTCCTAACGGCGATCTGTATATTGAAATTGCCGTATCCGATCATCCCTATTTCATCCGGCAGGGCAATGATATCCGTATCAATGTGCCGATTTCAGCACTGGATGCGACTTTAGGAACGGTTATTGACGTGCCGACAGTCTATGGCGATGTCAGTCTGACCATTCCGGCCGGCACCCAGCCTGATACCCAGTTTAGGATGAGATCAAAGGGCATCAAGGATCCGCGCAGCGGGGTGATGGGCGATCAGTATGTTCAGGTGAACGTGCAGATTCCCAAGACCGTTACCAAGGATGAAAAGCGCTATTATGAGCTTTTGCAGCAGATGGCGACCGTTAAGCGCAAATCAGTATTTACGCGTTTTAAGGAGCAGTTTAATAAATAACATGCCTCAAAGGAGGTGTTAACATATGGATTTAAATACTTTTTCTGAAAAACTACAAAGCGTGGTGATGGCGGCTTTACAGTCTGCCACCACTAAACGTCATACCGAAATTACCACCGTGCATATGCTGGAAGCTATCTTTAATGATGACACCATTGACGGCTTATACAAGCGGATCGGCCTGGATAAGACCGACTGCCAGGCTATCTGTCAAAAGCATATGGCCAACATTCCGACTGTCGATTATAATCCGCAGCCGGTCTTCAACAAAATTGTCCAGGATTCAATGACGGAAGCCATGCGCTGGGCCCAGAGCCATGATGAGACTTATCTGACCGTGGCGACGGTTTTCATCCAGCTGCTGTTCAACAGTTCCTCGGTTTCCCGTGAAATTGTCAAGAAATATCATCTGAAGAAAGATGAAGCCATTGACCAGGAGCTGCAGCGGCGCGGCGGCAAGAAAATGACCGAGGCCACCAGTGAAAATAATCTGGAAGCCCTTAATAAATACGGCCATGATCTGGTGGCTGAAGTTCGCAGCGGCAAAATTGATCCGGTCATCGGGCGTGATGATGAAATCCGCCGGGTCATTGAGATTCTGTCCCGCAAGACCAAAAACAATCCGGTGCTGATCGGCGAGCCGGGCGTCGGCAAGACGGCCGTAGTCGAAGGGCTGGCCTGGCGCATCATGAAAAAAGATGTGCCGCTGACCTTAAAAGACAAAAAGCTGATTGAACTGGATATGGGCTCTTTGATCGCCGGGGCGAAGTTCCGCGGCGAGTTTGAAGAGCGGCTGAAAGCTGTTCTGGATGAAGTCGAAAAGTCCAACGGCAATATCATTCTGTTTATCGATGAGATTCATAATCTGGTCGGCGCCGGCAAGACCGAAGGCTCCATGGATGCGGCCAATCTGCTGAAACCCATGCTGGCCCGCGGTGAGCTGAGATGCATCGGAGCCACTACCTTTAATGAGTACCGGAAGTACTTTGAGAAAGACAAGGCGCTGGAGCGGCGCTTCCAGGTTGTCAAAATTGATGAGCCGACAGTGGAGGATACCATTTCCATTCTGCGCGGCTTGAAAGACCGGTTTGAGGCTTATCACGGCGTGCGCATCAAAGACGAGGCCATCGTGGCTGCTGCCACTTTGTCGCACCGCTATATCACCGACCGTTTTCTGCCGGACAAGGCCATTGACCTGATTGATGAGGCCTGTGCTTCGGTCCGTGTGGAGATGGATTCGATGCCGTATGATCTGGATGAACTTAACCGCCGGATCATGCAGATTGAAATTGAAGAAAAAGCCCTGCAGCATGATGATGATGAAAAGACCGTGGCCCGGCTGGCCGATTTAAAGAAGGAATACAGCCAGCTTAAAGCCAGACGGGATGAACTTTACAGCAAGTGGCAGGACGAAAAGGCGGCTCTGGATAAGGTCAAGGCCAGCCGTGAGGAATTGGAAAAGGCCAAGCTTGATTTGGAGCAGGCCCAGAACGAAGCCCGCTATGATGATGCGGCCAAGCTGCAGTATGAAACTATTCCGGCTCTGGAAAAGCAGATCCAGAATGTCAAGATTGACGGCAAGGATGACAGCATTATCCAGCAGACCGTTGATGAAGAGCTGATTGCTAAAATCGTATCGCGCTGGACCGGCATTGAGGTCAGCAAGCTTTTGGCAACCCAGCGGCAGAAGATACTTGGTCTGGACGCCAAGCTTAAGGAAAGAGTTATCGGCCAGGATGAAGCCATCAAGCTTGTCAGCAATGCCGTGCTCAGATCCAAAGCCCAGATTCAGGATGCCAACCGTCCGATCGGCAGTTTCCTGTTTTTAGGGCCGACCGGGGTCGGCAAGACCGAAGTTGCTCGTGCCTTAGCCGAGCAGCTGTTCGATGATGAGAATAAGATTGTCCGCATTGATATGAGCGAGTACATGGAAAAGTTTTCTGTCTCGCGGCTGATTGGCGCCCCTCCGGGCTATGTCGGCTATGATGAAGGCGGTCAGCTTACCGAAGCCGTCCGCCGCAAACCATATTCCATTGTTTTGCTTGATGAAATAGAAAAAGCCCATCCGGATGTCTTCAACATCCTGCTGCAGATACTGGATGACGGCCGGATCACTGATTCCAAAGGTGTCACGGTCGATTTCAAGAATACGATTATCATCATGACATCCAATCTGGGATCACAGTTTGCTTTTGAAGCCGACCCGGCTAAGAAGCATGATGAGTACATGCAGGTTGTCCGGGCTACCTTCAAGCCGGAATTTGTCAACCGGATTGATGATATTATCATTTTCAATCCGCTCAGCCAGCAGGTCGTGGAAAAGATTGCGGCCAAGTTTGTCAAACAGCTGGCCGGCCGCTTAGCCGGTCAGAATATCAACTTAGTTGTTGATGACAAGGCCATGGCGCAGATTGTGGCCCAGGGCAGCGATATAACCTATGGCGCCCGGCCGCTGAAACGCTTTATTCAGCAGAATATTGAAACCAAGGTTGCCTATAAGATCATTGCTGATAATGTGGCCGGCGGCAGCACGCTGACAGTCAGTTATGACGGCTCTGATTTTACGGTAAAATAAGGTTTGCATGATGATTCCGGCAGCTTAACCGCTGCCGGAATTTTTTATATTGTTTGCCCCCGGCTGCAGCCCAGGGCCATGCTGATGACAGTGACAATAGTATGATGTATAATAGGCAGCGGTTGAAT
>CAYTET010000067.1:0-8830 GCA_964436975.1 uncultured Erysipelotrichaceae bacterium | reverse complement strand
TCAGCGGCCGGCCGAATTCACTTTCAAAAGTCTTGAAAACATCAGCGCTGAAGCCGCTGTCCGGCTTAACTTCAAATAAGCCGTCGATAATGAAACTGGCGCGGTTATTGCGCATAATTATGTTCAGATACCCTTTTTTATTAAGATCATCAATTACCGTATTGATTTCTTCCTGATCCATATTGGCCCCGCTGGCCAAAGCTGCCGCGGTGATGAGCTGGTTCTGCTGGTTATAATAGTCAATCAGCAGCAGAATAACGGCCTGCTGACAGGTCAGCTGGCGGGTGGAAATATTTGAAAGAATCCAGTCGCGATGATTAATAAAAGGCTCATTGTACCATTTTTTCATTGTCTGTTGCTCCGTGCTAATTATTATACAACCTAAATGCGCCGACCGGGCCATTTTACTAAAAGAATTGATTATGCTAAAATTAGCGCGCGGAGGAAAACATGAAAAAACGCTTCTTATTCTACAGCGGCACCCTGCTTGTTATTCTTGTAGCAGCCGTATTAATATACAACATCTATAAGCCAAAACAGGCGGTTATTCTCGACACCACTGGCAACAATACGTCTACCCTGCTGCAGGCTGACTATACTGCGGCGACCATTACCGATTATCTGGTTGCCCAGAGTCAGGCCGTGACCATTCTTTTCTATACACCGCAGACAGCCGATTCACTGTATTTCCAGAATAACATCATCGCCCCTATTCTGTCAGCCTATGGTGATACGGCCCTGGACAGCGTCATCATGGTTGACATGAGTGCTGTCAGTGAAACTGACCGCGACAATATCAAGGTCCGTTTCGGCTTCTACAGCTGGCCGAGTTTTTCAACCCTGCAGATTGTCAATGGCACCACTACCGTTATTGATACGCTGGAATGGGACAGCAACAATCCGACGACTTATTCCCAGGCTGTTGACTGGCTGATCAAACGGGGCATCCTTCCGGAAACAATTGCTTAAATACTGTCAGGCATAATAAAACGATATCACCTCATAACGGAGTGATATCGCTTTTTTAAGTTCTTCTAGTTTTCTCTTTTGTCGCCCCAGAAAAACAGAGCGACCGTTCCCGGACCGGTATGACTGCCGATGGTTGTACCGACGCTGTTAATCTCAACAGAGCCATTCAGCTTGGGAAACTGCTGTTCAATCATGGCTGCAACCTGCTTGGCGTCTTCAATACAGCCTGAATTTGAAATGTAGCATTTGCCGTCATAATCCAGGCCGTTTTG
Organism: uncultured Erysipelotrichaceae bacterium; assembly: GCA_964436975.1. Classification (GTDB taxonomy): domain Bacteria; phylum Bacillota_I; class Bacilli_A; order Erysipelotrichales; family Erysipelotrichaceae; genus CAYTET01. The sequence continues at coordinate 7,589 of CAYTET010000067.1, read as the reverse complement.
GGCATGCTGGACCATCATCTCGACAATCCGCTTGATGACAGCGGCTTTGCCTCTGATCTTTTCTCTGGATGTAAGATGGCCTTCCTTGTCCATATTCAGCAGCGGGCAGATGTGCATGATTCCGCCGAATATTCCGGCCGCCTTGGAGATCCGGCCGCCCTTGACATAGAATGACAGGTCAGTTGAGAAGAACCAGTGATGCATATAAAGCTTGTTTTCCTCAGCCCAGTCTCTGACTTCCGTAATTGACTTGCCCTGGTCGCGTAAATCAGCCAGCTTGTCCATAATCAGGCCATAGCCGGAAGAAGCGCCCAGAGAATCAACAATCAGCAGCTGTCTTTGCGGATATTTAGCCTGCAGGATCTCAGCAGCTGCTCTGGCCGAATTAATGGTGCCGGACAGACCGGATGAAATGCAGATATGAAGAATATCCTGACCGGCCGCCAGAAACTTCTCAAAGAACTCCGTATATTCGCCGGTGGAAACCTGGGAGGTCTTGGTCTCACAGCCATTGGCCATGGCTTTGTAGAAATCCTCAAAGGACATGCTCTGTCCTAAATCGTCTTTCATCTCTTTGCCGTCAACTGAATAATGAAAGCATATATAGTGAATGTCTCTTTGTTCAAAATGCTGTTTTGATAAATCGGCTGTTGAACAGCAGCTCAAAATAAAGTTTTCCATTTACAGTTCCTTTCGGGCCCTTTGGCCTGACGTATTATATCATAACAAAGTATAAAATAAAGGCCGGTTTTACCATATACCGGCCATTTCCTGACAACATTTCATTTCTTTTTCAGATGATACCGTTTTCAGAAAGGTATTCCTGCTGCTGCTTTTTAACTTCGGCAAAGCCGGCCCTGATGTCCTGGCAGCACAGTCTGATGGTATCCTGGGTATCATAGCCCCGGCTTGGATCAAGTTTATCAGCGGCATATATAATCATGGCCAAAGGCTGCGGGCTGTCGCCCAGAACATGATGTTCAATGGCGTTTAGGACCTGCCGGTTGCGTAGTTTTAAGACCCGCCGGCACCAGGCTGCTCCGACATATTGATGCCAGACGTTCTCATTCCGGGCCATATTTTCAGGGGCTGTGCAGAATGACATCCACCATGTCATTTCTTCTTTGGACATCTTTTTGGCGCAGTCATGGAAAAGACCGGCCTGATAAGCCAGCTGGGGGTCGACATGATTGCCCCGGGCCATTAAGACCGCCAGATCAGCCACACTGACTACATGCGGCCATCTTTTTTCTGTAACCGTGCTTTCCGCAATCTCACGCTGGTATAATCCGTGGTCCATGATATAGGCCGCCTGGGCAGCACTGATATAGCGGAAATCGCCCTGCCGGACCGCCGTTGAACTGGCCGGATGGATGGCGGCTTTGACCGTCAGTACCTTTGAGCAGTCATCACTGTCATCCCGCCGCAGGCAGACAAAGGTAACCAGTTTTCTAAGCTGGTCAATATCCTTCCATTTGTCCAATCCGTCGACCCAGTCTGATCCGATGATCCAGAAAAACTGATAATCCGGATACATGGCCTTCAGGCGGCGCGCCGTATTAATGCTATAGGAAGGTATGGTGTTTTTCTCTTCAATCATGCTGACCTTTAAATGGCGGTAAGGAGCAATGGCCATTTCAATCATGGCTTTGCGGTCCTTAACCGGCGCCAGCTGCCTTTGCTTAAGCGGCGTGGCAATTGTGGGCAGCAGCCATACCTGGTCAAGATCCAAGGCCTTCTGGGCACAGCGGGCAATATAGATATGGCCCTGATGGATCGGATCAAAACTGCCGCCTAACAGACCAATACGCTTTACTGCGGCCATTTAATGATCCTTTTTTCCGGATTGACCCGGTAAAAGACAATCCGGCGGCCGATAATCTGGATTATTTCACTGTGGGTGGCCGCCGCTAATTCAATGGCCGCCTGCTGACTGGTCAGTTCACAGTTCTTCAAAAGCCCGGCCTTGACCAGTTCGACAGCCGTCAGCCGTTCATCCAGAGACGATACAACATTGTCGCTGATGCCGTCTTTGCCGACCTGCACCGTTGCACTCAGCCTGTTAGCTAAGGAACGAAGATACATTTTCTGTTTTTTTGAAATCATAATATGGTACCTCTAGAAGAATAAACGGTATACAACATAACCCAGACAGCCAATAACAACAATCAGGATGATGATCAGCACTACCGTCAGAAAATCAATGTGGCTGTGGTGTTTTTCAGACAGCTCTTCCTTATCCAGCCGTTCATTCTCTTTAGCAATGATGGCCTGGGCATCAATCTGCTTAGTCACTTTAAACTGCGGCAGACCTTCCGTATTGATATAAGAATTTTTTGAATTCTTGATGAACTGCTGCTGGGTATTCGTCATTTCAACCGCCCCTTCTTCTTCGCCCGGTTCGCTGTCAGACTGACCGTCAGCACCGGAGGCAAGCTGTTCGGCCGGCTGATCAATGGGCTGACTGACGGCGGGCGGATTGCCGGCATCAAAAGCCAAAGAGGCAGACTGTTCATTTAAAACATCTTCGTCATTATTATCCAGCGGTGCCGCCGGCTGGTCTTGCTCAGCGGCCGGCTGCGGCTGACTGACGTCCTGTGAATTTGTGTCTTCGGCCGCCGGTGCAGAGGCTTCTAAAACCTGACTTTCGGCAGTTACAGTCTCTGGACCCGGTTCTTGCTGGACCGGCTGATCCAGACTGAAAGCAATCTGGCCGGCCGCATTCAGGTCCGGGCTTTCATTGACGGCCACCATCTCCGACTGCTGGTCAGCCTGGTCAAGCATCATTTCACCAGCCGTTTCATTATCCGATGCTGCTGCGTCGCTTGGCTGAATGTCAGCCGGCTCGTCATCTTTTTTCTTCTTGACAACCCGGGTCGGACGGACCAGCAGGAAGGCTACAATCAGCGAAACCGCCAGACAGCCAAAAGCTCCGTATTTTATGATGTCCCCGCTCAAATTAATCGGGGCGGCAATATTCAGATAGGTTATCAGCAGACCGTAGCTGCCGGCGGCTGTCAGCAAATACCATATAAACAGAAGCAGTACTTTGATCAGGATTGGCATGTTCAGACCTCCATCCGTAATTCTTCAAACTTGCCATCGGCACTCTCAGGGGGAATATCGATTATTCGGACCTCCTGAATACCCAAAGCCAGATACCAGACCCCTTTGGTAACAGGATTGCTGAAACGGGAAGTGGAAGGCATCAGGTTGATATCCTTAAACTGAATCTCACTATGCTTATCATTATCATACAGTCTTAGATCATCATTCAGATTGCCGCAGACGGCGTAGCGGACAGCCGCCGGATTATTCTTGACCTTCTTAGCAATCAGCAGGCCTTTGACAGCGCGGCGGGTAATAATCAGATCGGCGCACTTCTGCCGTTTGGCATTGCCGGCCGCGGTCATAAAGACGGCTTCCGAATCGTCATCCGAAACAATGGCCATGGCCGCCAGCGTATCACTGCCGCTCAGCTTAATGGCCCGTACGCCTTTGCCCTTGGGGGCGGTGACCGGAATCTGGTCGATGGGATAGTAGCAGGCATAGCCTTCCCGGCTCACCAGCAGCACCTTGTCACCGCTGTAAGCCACGCGGGCGCCGATGACGCTGTCGCCGTCGGCCAGATTAATGGCTGCCGAAGCCCGGGAAGTCCGCTGCAGCTGCCACTGGCTAAGGGCCGTTCTTTTGATCTGGCCGAAACTGGTGGCGACTACAATCCAGGCATAGGTATTGAAATCCTTGACCAGACAGCAGCCCATCATTTTAGAGGCATTGCTCAGTCTGGCATAATTGGACAGATGCTGGCCGATATCCTTCCATTTCGAATCAGCCAGCTGGAATACCGGCTGGCAGACATATTCGCCGCTGTTGGTAAAAGCCAGCAGCGTATCAACCGTATCGGCCTGAATGGTGCCGACCAGTTCGTCCTGTTCCTTAAGGCCGGTCTCATCGCCATTTGAGGAATTGAAGGACCGCATGGATACCCGCTTAATATAGCCGTCCTTTGAAAGCGTCAGCATTACGGCCTCATTGATTATCATATCGCGTTTTTCAATGACGATATTGCTGACTTCATTTTCAATAACCGTTTTGCGGGGCAGCGGATACTTTTCACTGATCTGCTTGAGCTGGCCGCACAGAACATCATTAAGCTTGGTATGACTGCGGATTATTTCCGCCAGTTCTTTATTCTCGGCCACAAGTTTGCCGTATTCATCCTTAAGCTGCATGACATCAGTGTTAGTCAGCCGGTACAGTCTTAAGGACACAATGGCCTCGGCCTGCTCCTGTGAAAAGCCGAATTCTTTAATCAGGCCGTTTTTGGCATCTTCCTTGTTCTTGGAGGCCCGGATGATTTTGATGATCTGATCCATGATGGAAACAGCCTTGATAAGGCCCTGCAGGATATGACAGCGGGCGGTCTTGGCCGCAAAATCATACTTTGAACGGGCCAGAACAACTTCCTGCATGAAACTGATATAGGCATCCAGCAGATCAACAACCCCCAGCTGCCGGGGCCTCTTATTGACGATTGCCACCATGTTGTAATTGAAATAAACCTGCAGATCCGTATTCTTGTACAGGTAATTAAGTATCTGGGTGCCGTCACATTCCTTGCGGATGTCAACGACAATCCGCAAACCATTGCGGTCCGACTCATCCCTGACCTCAATGATGCCGTCAATGCTGCGGTTCAGCCTTATCTCATCGATTTTGCGCACAATGTCCGTCTTGATGACATCATAGGGGATTTCAGTGACAATTATCTGCTGGATTCCGCTTTTGCCCGGGCTAATCTCGCATTTGGCCCTTACCACAACCCGGCCCCGGCCGCTCTGGCTGGCTTCCTTAATGCCCTGCAGTCCCTGCACAATGCCGCCGGTAGGAAAATCAGGACCCTTTATTATCGTCATGATATCATCCAGCGGGCAGTCCGGATGGTTGATGCGGTAAACAGCGGCCTCAATCACTTCCTGCAGATTATGCGGGGGAATATTGGTGGCATAGCCGGCCGCAATGCCCATGGCCCCGTTTACCAGTAAATTAGGAAAATAAACCGGCAGAACCGTCGGCTCGTTTTCGGTATCATCAAAGTTAGGCGTCCAGCTGACGGTATCTTTATCCAGATCCAGCATAAAGGTATCCGCAATCGGAGCCAGCCGGGCTTCCGTATAACGCATGGCCGCCGGCGGATCATCATCAATCGAGCCGTTATTGCCATGCATGTCAATCAGCGGCAGATTGTATTTCCAGCTCTGGGACAGATGCACCATGGCGCCGTAAACACTGGAATCGCCATGCGGATGGTAGTTGCCGATGACAATGCCGACCGTCTTTGCGCTTTTCCGGTAATTGCTGGAAGAGGTGTTGCCCTGCTTGCTCATGGCATAGAGAATCCGGCGCTGTACCGGGATAAGCCCGTCACGGGCATCCGGCAGCGCCCGGTCCTGAATAATATACTTGGCATATTCACCAAAACGCTGGGAAATCAGATCATCCAGCGGGGCCGCCACCAGATTCTCGGTTTTCTCCACCGTTTTTGTTTTCTTTGCGGCACACATATCAGCGATCCTCCAGACTGAAAGAATCTTCCATCGTAAACACCACGGTATTTTCAATCCACTGCCGCCGGATGTCGGGTTTATCACCCATCAGAATCTCAAATTTACGGGCGGTTTCCAGATTGTCGTTAACCTGCACCTGCAGCAGCGTCCGGCTGCCGGGATTCATTGTTGTATCCCACAGCTGCTCGGCGTTCATCTCGCCCAGGCCTTTATAGCGCTGCAGGTTATCAAGCTTGCCGACTTTCTGCCGGAACTGCTCCAGTTCTTCATCCGAATAGGCATAAACCATTTCCTTGCCCTTGACGGCTTTATAAAGCGGCGGCAGAGCAATATAAACTTTGCCGGCATCCAACAGCGGCTTCATGTAGTTATAAAAGAAAGTCAGCAGCAGAACCTGAATATGGGCGCCGTCAGTATCAGCATCAGTCATGATAATAACCTTGTCATACTGGCTGGCTTCCACATCAAAGTCAGCGCCAAAGCCGGCTCCGATGGTGTAGATCAATGTTGAAAGCTCTTCATTCTTGTTGACATCGGCCAGACTGGCTCTTTCCGTATTAAGCACTTTGCCGCGCAGCGGCAGAATAGCCTGGTATTTGGAGTCACGGCCCTGTTTGGCTGACCCGCCGGCTGAATCGCCCTCAACCAGAAACAGTTCCTTTTTTGAAGCGTCTTTGCTCTGGGCACTGGCCAGCTTGTCTGAAATAATGCGTTCCTGCTTCATCTTGCGGCTGCCGCGTCTGGCTTCATCACGGGCCTTGCGCACCGCGGCCCGGACCTGGCTGGCTTTAATCATGCGGTTAATCAGCAATTCAGCCGTCGCCTTGTTTTCTTCCAGAAAATAGCTCATTTTCTCACTGATGATATTCTCACAGGCCACCCGGGCCTGCGGAGTGCCCAGCCGGCCTTTGGTCTGGCCTTCAAACTGCAGCAGTTCCTCATTAATCGAAACCGCAATAATTGCCGTCAGACCCTCCCGGATATCCGAGCCGTCTAAATTAGGATCTTTCTCCTTGAGAAAGCCGTTGCGGCGGGCATAATCGTTGAATACTTTTGTAAAAGCCGTCTTAAAGCCAATCTCATGACTGCCGCCGTCAGGCGTGCGGACCAGGTTGACAAAAGAGTAGGTGTTTTCTTGATAGCTGTCGATGTACTGGAAGGCAAAATCAACCTTGATGGTATCAGACTGGCCGGAAAAAGTGACCGGATCGCAGATTTTGGTCTGATCATTATGCAGATAATCCAGAAAAGCCAGCAGACCGTCATGATAGCAGAAATCTTCCTTCTGCCCGCTGCGCTGGTCCGTCAGAATGATACGGGTGTCATCAAGCAGGAAAGCTGCTTCCCGGCAGCGTTCCAGAATGGTATTGTAGTTATACTCAATGGAGCCGAAAACCTTCTTATCAGCCAGAAAACGCACCTTTGTGCCGGTTTTGTTGGTCGGACCCAGATTGATCAGCTTGCCGATCTTGCTGCCGCCCTGCTCAAAGCGCATCTGCCAGATGCTGCCCTGGTAGCAGGATGTTACTTCCAGCCAGCTTGACAGGGCATTGACTACGCTGGCGCCGACCCCGTGCAGACCGCCGGCGGTTTTATAGCCGGTATTGGAAGAAAACTTGGCTCCGGAATGCAGTTCCGTAAAAATGACCTGGAGAGTTGATACGCCTAAGGCATGCTTTTCAGTCGGCATCCCTCTTCCTTCATCCTCAACACAGATCACATTGTCTTTTTCAATAGTAACTCTGACGATTTTGCCATAGCCGTTGATTGCTTCATCGATGGCATTATCCATGATCTCCCAGACTAAATGGTGCAGACCATGATAATCGGTTGAACCGATGTACATGCCCGGCCGCCGGCGCACGGCTTCAAGGCCTTTTAAGACCTGAATGCTATTGGCATCATATACCGCATTGGCCATAAAGCCACCTCATTTCATGTATGCACTTATTATACCAAATACACCTGTACGTTTGTAAATGATGTGAGACTATAATTTTTAAGAAAATGCGATTAAGG
>CAYTET010000066.1:0-8995 GCA_964436975.1 uncultured Erysipelotrichaceae bacterium | reverse complement strand
TCTAGTCCCTTTTGCCTATCCTGTTTATGTTGTCTACTTTTTATGCTAACTCCACTGTGCTATAATTGTGTCATGTATTTTTTTTTGCGTATAAACTGTCTGCATAATTTCTTCAAGGCATTTACCATAGCGGGGTCAGGTGGATAGTATGCAATACAAACCGGTCGGCTATATACTGGATTATGAAATTTGCGCCCTATTTTTCTACGCCATTATTATGTACCGCTATTTTCATCAGCGCCGCTTTGACAACCTGAAAAACCGTCTGTACGGTTTCATCATGTGGATAACGCTTTTTGATATCATTTTTGATATTCTGAGTTCCATCATTATTGATAATGTTTTTGTTGTTCCATATGCACTGACTTATATTGTTAATACGGTTTTCTATATGCTGCAGATACTGATGCCGCTGCTTATGACGTCCTATATTCTGGCAATGGTTGAAAAACTGTCCTGGGATCATCGTGTGATGCTGTCTTTTCTGGCCGCTCCGGGCGTAATTGTTCTGCTGCTGATGCTGACCAATTCGCTGCACGGTCTAGTTTTCTATATCGATATCTATAAAGGATATGTCCATGGCAAGCTGTTTGTCCTAACTTATTTCTTCTGTCTCTTTTATATGATCATCTGCCTGATGCAGACATATCATTATCGTCATATGCTGACCAAAAATGAACAGACGACGGTCTATCAGTTTATGATAATCGTCTTTTTTGCGATGCTCATTCAGTTTTTATATCCGGCTTTTCTTATCACCGGGGTTGCGATGGCGATGTCGGTGATAATGTGGTATTTCACCCTGCAGAATCCGGATACCATGCTGGATATTGCCACCGATACATTTAATTATGAAGGCTTTATCGCTTATCTGCATGACTATCAGGTCAGCAAGAAGAATCTGCACCTTGTGGCCATAAAAATTGAAAACCTGCGTCATATCAATGAACTGATGGGCATTGAAAACGGCAACGAGCTTTTGGTGCAGGTGGCATCCTTTCTGAAGGATACCGGTAAAACGGTTAAGGTATTCCGCATGCGCGGCAGCTGCTTTGTTGCCGCCACCCCGGATGATAAAGAGTATGAGCATCTAAAGCAGCAGGTAAGCCGCCGGCTCAGAAGCATTTTCAAGGTCAACAATATCAATGTCTTGGTCCAGGCTACCATCTGCAATCTGTCGACAATGCAGCAGGACGGCCGTCTTTCCACCAGCCAGCAGACCTTCTTTTATATCGAGCAGGCTTTTCTGGAACCCCATCCTGACGGTCAGCTGATTCATAAGATCAACATTGAGGAGCAATTTCTGGCCAAGATTGAACGCAATCACCAGATCGAAGTGTGTCTGCGCCAGGCTTTGGAAAGCGGCACCGGCCTTGAGATATATCTTCAGCCGCTGTGGTCGATTAAAAACAAACGCTATGAATCGGCTGAGGCGCTGATGCGCTTTACCCATCCCGTTTTAGGCAAAATAAGTCCTGATGAATTCGTCAAGGTGGCCGAAAACTGCGGCCTGGCCACACAGCTGGATGAATTTGCGATCCGGCAGGTCTGCACTTTCATCGGCCGCAGCGCCCTGATAAAAGAAAAAAAGCTGAAGTCGATTGAAGTCAATCTTTCTGCTTTAGAGTTTATTCATAATAATCTGGCGGCCAACATTAAGAGCATCATGCAGGAATACAAGATTGATCCCGGCTGTCTGATTTTTGAGATCACGGAAACGGCAGCGACGGAATCATTTGATATATTGAAAAGCTGCATGGATGAATTAACCGCGGCCGGATTCCGCTTTGCCCTGGATGATTTCGGGATGGGCTATGCCAATATTTCCCAGGTGCTGTCCCTGCCTTTCTATATGGTGAAAATGGACAGTTCCCTGCTGAAGGGCTCGGAAGTCGTAATTAAGGACGTCAACCACATGTTCAAAAGCATGCATAAGAAAACGGTCATTGAAGGGGTTGAAAAGGGCGAGCAGGTGGCCAATGCCCAGAAGATCGGCATTGACTACATTCAGGGATTCTATTTCTCACGGCCGCTGGCGCTGGACAAATTTGAAACTTTTATCAGTAAAAGTATGTGATTGCCCTGGTAAATATTTCACAAAAAATTCACGATTATTGCACTGATAATCCACAAATACCTGTTATATTATTAGCGGAAAGCAAAAAAAATAATGACTGTTAATTTCCCCGTAAAATGACAGACATTAGCTTTCTGCAAGAAGGATGGTATGCCCGACTATCCTTCTTTTTTTATGCTGTTCCACTGGCGGTAGATCTTAAAGACATCATCCCAGAAGGGATATGGTATGCATTTGTCTTCCTTAACCAATTCCATGATTTCCGCAAATGAAAACCAGGCTATACTGCTGACTTCACTTTGCTGAAGGGGCATATCAGCACAGATTATATTTGCTTTTAAAAAATAGTAATCATCAAACTGAAAGGAACAGCTGATTGTGAAAAGGGGAGTTTCATACTTGAAATCAAAGTGGAAGCCGATTTCTTCACCGGCCTCACGCTGCATGGCCTGACGGCTGTTTTCCCCGGCCAGGGCACTGCCGCCGCAGGAGAAATCCCAGTAGCCCGGCCAGCCCTGTTTGGTAGAAGCTCTTTTCTGCAGCAGCATCCGGCCGTCTGCATCAAAAAGGCAGAGATGGACAACCAGATGATAATCACCTGTCTTAATGGGCTCGGTCCGCTGCATGGTGCGGCCGGTCAGCTGACGCTTTGAATCATAAACATCCCAAGTTTCAATTTCTTCATATGTCATAGGGCTATTATATAACGCCAAAACGTAAAAAAACCGTCGTGACTGACGGTTTCTTTACAAATGGTGGATCTGGCCGGAGTTGAACCAGCGACACGTAGATTTTCAGTCTACTGCTCTACCAGCTGAGCTACGGATCCGAATGGTTGCGAAGGGGGGATTTGAACCCCCGACCTCCGGGTTATGGGCCCGACGAGCTACCAGGCTGCTCTACCTCGCGATGTTTTATGGCGGAGGAACTGGGATTCGAACCCAGGCGACGGTTTTCCGTCCTGCCGGTTTTCAAGACCGGTCCCTTCAACCACTTGGGTATTCCTCCAAAATATGGTGGACCCTGCAGGGCTCGAACCTGCGACCTACCGGTTATGGGCCGGTGGCTCTGACCAATTGAGCTAAGGGTCCATGTCCTTGGTCAAGTACTGCGATAAGATAATAATATGGTAGCGGGAGTGAGACTCGAACTCACGACCTACCGGGTATGAACCGATCGCTCTAACCAACTAAGCTACCCCGCCATCGATGGTCGGGATGACAGGATTTGAACCTGCGACCCCTTGGTCCCAAACCAAGTGCACTACCAAGCTGTGCGACATCCCGATATAACAGCTCTGTTTGCCGTGCTAGACTATGTTACCATATCAAACCTTAACATTCAAGCCCTTTTTCAAGTTAAAGAAACTCAAAAATGGGGGTAAATTTAATTTTTCATACGAAATAAAAATAGAGAATCAGTAAATGCCAAATCATTTTTTTATCCTGCATAAACAGTGGCAGTAAGGGTTTCATTAGTTTAGAATAGAATAAGAAAATCAGGGAGAATGAGAAATGAAAATCGGTTTTGTTTCACTGGGCTGCTCTAAAAATCTTGTTGATACCCAGAAGGCCATGAGTTTTCTGCAGGCGCAGGGTCATCAGTTTGTTGATCTGCCGCAGGATGCGGATGCCATCGTTGTCAATACCTGCGGTTTTATCGAAAGCGCTAAAGAAGAATCAATCAATACCATTCTGCAGATGGCTGAATATAAAAAGCATAAATGCCGTTTTTTAATTGTCATGGGCTGTCTGGTGCAGCGCTATAAAGAAGAGCTGAGGGCTGAACTTGGTGAGGTTGACTGCTTTATTTCAATTGATGAATATAAGAATATGCCGGCTATTTTTTCAGCCTTGCTGAAAAGTGAACCGGCTGGTGAGCAGCGGCTTCTGCTGGCTACCCAGCCCTGGACGGCTTACCTGAGAATTGCGGACGGCTGCTCGCACCGCTGTGCTTACTGCGCCATTCCGCTGATCAGGGGAAACAATGTCAGCGAACCGGCTGATCTGCTGGCTGAGCAAAGCCGGCAGATGGCGGCCGGAGGGGTAAAGGAATTAAATCTGGTGGCCCAGGATTCAACTTTTTACGGCTATGACATCGATCATTCATTCCGGCTGGCGGATCTGCTGAAAAGGCTGAATGAAATTGACGGACTGCAGTGGATTCGAATTCTATACATGTATCCGGGTGAGATTACCGAAGAACTGCTGCAGGCAATGAAAAGCTGTGACAAGGTGATACCCTATTTTGATATTCCGGTCCAGCATGGCAGCGACAGGATGCTGAAGTTTATGCGGCGGCCCAATGACATCAGCCAGATCATCCGGCAGGTCGATCATATCAGACAGCTTTTCCCCCAGGCGGTTCTGCGCACTACCATGATGGTTGGCTTTCCCCAGGAAACGGATGAAGACTTCAGGAAGATGCTTGATTTTGTCAGACTGATCCGCTGGGACAGGCTGGGCGGCTTTGTATATTCCCGCGAAGAGGGCACCCCGGCCTATGACATGGCTCAGGTCGACCATGATACAGCCGAAAGACGGCTGGATGAATTAATGAAGGTGCAGGAAGAGATTGCGGCGGAAAACAACCGTAAAATGATCGGAACGGTCCAGCAGGTGCTGATAGAAAAAAAAGATGCCCTGCGCAATATCTATCAGGGCCGCAGCTGGCGCAACGCTCCTGATGATATCGACGGGCATGTCCGCTTTACAGCCGGCTTTTATTTACCGGCCGGCACAGTCGTCAAGGTTAGAATTACCGGCAGCAATGCCTATGATTTGAGCGGTACGCTGGCTGAATGATATCAGAGCAGACAGGTCAGCAGATAGATAAGACCGATATGCACGATCAGAATAAGCAAAAGGATTAAATAAAAGTAACGGTGTTTGGTTTTGTGGCGGAACAGCAGCATGGCAATGAAGATGCCCACTTCTCCCCCGGCAAAAGCCACCAGAAAAAGAACTTTTTCCGCAACACGGTGCTTTTTGTGCTTGGCAGCCTGCTTGTCCAGACCCATTATGACAACGGCCAGCAGGTTGATGACAACCAGCCAGCCGACAAAAAGATCATTTGTCAGTATTTTAAGCATTTTTAAAACCTGATTTTGTCATATAAGACCTTGCCGACAATACGGACATGCCGGGCTTCAATATCTGCCGGGGTCAGGATGATCGGCTGGTAGTTTTCATTGGCCGGAGTCAGAATCATGTTTTTCTGCTGATAGTGGATTCTTTTGATGGTTGCCTCATCCTCTAGAAGAACGACGCCGATATCGCCCTCATCCAGATAATCCTGCGGCCTGACATATACCAGATCGCCGGGCAGGATGCGGGCATCTCTCATTGAATCACCGACCACCTGCAGATAAAAACCCGTAGGACTTTCATCCGGTGTGCCGGCCGCCGGTTCATAGCCAATATAATTAGTTTCAGCAAAAATCGGCTCGCCGCCTCGTACAACGCCCAGAATGGGTATCGAAAGGGGCCGGCTGCCGACTGTAAGATCATCATTCATCAGACTAGCGGTGGTTACATGGAAAAAATCAGCCAGCTGCTGCAGGGTCCGGTAGGGCGGGACAGCCGAGCCGTCTTCCCATTTCTGAATGGTTGTAAAGGATTTATAGCCAAGACTGGCGGCCAGGCTGTTCTGTGAACAGCGGTCGCGGTGACGCAGATAGCGTAAATTAGCGGCAAATGACATAGGTTCACCTCTGCTGAAATTATAGGCTGTAGTTGAAAACAAATCAAGTGAAGAAAAAAGCGGCCTGACGCCGCTTTACTGCTGATAAGGAGATGTCGGCTAGTCAAAGAGCGAGCGGATAATGCCGATGCCGGAAACAAATGAACCAATGGAACTGCCGATATTTGAAAAGATGACAATCAGCAGTATCTTGGTGACCCGGTTGCGCAGAAAGCCTTTGAAACTGTTTAGATCAACAGCCAGATTGTCAAAGTCTTCAACTTTGGGTTTGCGCAGGGCGGCTTCGGTCAGTCCGGCAAACCAGCCCGAAGCCAGCAGGGGATTGAGTGAAGTAATGGGAGCCGCGACAAACGCTACCAGAATTGACAGCGGATGCGCTCCGGCCGCCAGCGCTCCTAAGGCGGAAAGGGTTCCGTTAATTAAGATCCAGGACTTGAGGCTGTTCCAGCCTAAATCCGGGTTGATGCTGAAGCAGGCGATGATGGCGGCAATCAGAATGACCGGAATTATCCAGCGGATGATTTTAGAAGATAGTTTTTTGGGCGGTATTTCATCCAGCGGGGCAATATCATAATCTTCATTCAGGTATTGCTGAATGCCGATGGTGTGGGCTGCACCCAGTATAGCCACAATTTTAGTCCCGGGTGCTGTTTTTATTTTATAAGCCAGGTATTTATCCCGCTCAACCACCAGAACATCGGTAATCTTGGGAAAAGCCTGTGAGACATCTTTCAGGGCAGCCTGCAGCATATCTGTCTGCTGCAGATTGCGCAGATCTTCTTCGCTGATCTGCTCATCATCCGAAGCCGCTGATACCAGCATTGAAAGCATTTTGATCTTATCGATAAAATTCATGTTAGCCCAGATACGTGAGAAGGTTGTCTGCAGCCGGCGGTCGGCCAGAACAAGATTGGCATTCAGCTCCTTGGCTTTTTCAATGCCGACTTTCATTTCCTGACCGGAAGTGCTGCCCAGCTGGGCAGCCAGTTTCTTCTGGTAGTTTGAAAGAATCAGATTAACCAGCAAAAAGCCGGTCTTATGCTCTTTTATGACCTTGGAAATGTCCGTGTTGCGGTAATTCTGCGGATTGCTGATGGATTTGTAGCGGTCTTCATCCAGTTCGATGCAGATCGTGTCAGGCTTAATCTCATCAATTATCTGCGCGGTTAAAGCGGCACTTTCTTTGGATATATGGGCGGTGGGAATCAGCGTAATCTCTTTGTCCTTATAGGCAAGGCTGATAGGCTTGACCGTTTCGGATTGTGTTTCGTTCATGCCTATAATTATAGGGCCGTTTGTACTTTAATAGCAAATAATATAAAATAAACAGCGAGGTACGCCATGGAGAAAAAGAAAAAGGAGCTATTTGCGATTATTCTGGGCGGAGGCGCTGTTTCAGCGGTTGTCTGGCTGCCGGCGGCCGGATTACAATATGTCTTTAATTATCTGACGGACTATTACTACCTTTACCTGAAATGGCCGCTGGATACAGTATTTCTGATCACGGCAGTCGTATGGGTGGCCGCTCTGATATGGTATTACGTCAAGGCGATTAAAATATTCTATGTTTTAAAGGATGTCCTGATTGTTATCCTGACCGTCTGCTGCAACCTTATTCTGTTTTTTATTTCAGATACCATCTATTACAATCTGATCCTGGCAATTCCCGCGGGCTTTTATGTGGGCCGGCGCTGTGAGGCGCTCAATCTGAAGATGAACAATGTCTATGATGAAGTTGTCCATCTCAGCCGGATTCATATGGCCGCCGTTACGGTGACGGTAATCCTGTATATTGTTTCCAAGATCATGATTCCAGGGTTTGTGGTGTATTATGCCGAGCTGCTTTCCCAGGTCATTTCGGCTGACAGCATCCTGTACATTGCGGCCTTTGTTGTGATTATGGGTTTGGCGCTGTGCGGGGCCGGGGTCATGCTGCTGTACCGGGCAATATTAATGCGCTGTGCCTACAGCCAGTGCCCCTGGGTGACTAAATGAAGGTGGCCGGTTAGTAAAATGTATGATAAAATGACATATAAACTGATAGGAGTGATACGCCATGGCGATATCTTTAACATATGAATCATTGGCAACCTATCTTCGGACCGCAGTGGATATTATCGTGGTCTGGGTTTTGGTTTACTATCTGCTGAAGATTGTTAAAAACAACCAACGTACAATTCAGTTATTCAAAGGCATCCTTTTTGTGATCATTGTGCAGGCCATTGCTAAATTTCTCGGCCTGACCACGCTGGCCTGGCTGACGGACAACATCATGTCCTGGGGCTTTTTAGCCCTTATTGTGCTGTTCCAGCCGGAAATAAGAAGTATGCTGGAAAGAATCGGCAAGACAAATATTCTTTCCCGGCTGACGGTGCTGACCGGCTCGGAGAAAACAAAGCTTATCAATGAACTGATGGCGGCGACTTCTCATCTGGCCGAAAGCAAAACCGGGGCCCTGATCACCATTGAGCAGAGCCATTCTCTTGATGACTTCATCAAAACCGGCGTTCAGATCAATTCAATTGTCTCGGCCGAGCTGCTGACAACAATATTTGATACTTCTACACCGCTCCATGACGGCGCCGTTATCATTCAGGGTGATAAGATTTCCTGCGCCTCGGCCTATTTTCCGCCGACCAGCATGGATCTGCCGCACCGCTACGGGGCCCGTCACCGGGCCGCTATCGGCATCAGTGAAATAACGGATGCCATTACCATCGTCGTTTCGGAAGAGAGCGGCGGCGTTTCGGTAACCGCCCACGGCAAGATTATCCAGATGAATGAAAGCAAACTGCGTGATTTTCTCAACCGCGTCATTCTTAACCGCGAAAAAGTGGCCGCCAATGCCTCTGGCAACATCGGCTCGGAATCAGTATCCATCAATGATCTGATTAAAGAAGATGAGACTGATGATGAGGAAGTTGAATTCTCCATCAGCGACAACACGGAAGCCTCCAAACAGGCCAGCACTATGAAAACCTTCGGTACGGCCCAGTTTAAGGTTACGGAAGATACCAAGGGCAATAAGCTCAAGCAGACTTCAACGCTGCAGAAAGTCGTCAAGGAAACCATGGATGACACCGCGGGCCTTTCGAATGACAAGCAGCGGGTTGTCCGCCAGATTGATGACCGCGGAGTCGTCAAGCAGGTTGTCATAAAGACGGTCAGTGTTCCGGCCGCCGGCGCCAGTGGCATGATCAAGACCCAATCGATCAG
>CAYTET010000065.1:0-9052 GCA_964436975.1 uncultured Erysipelotrichaceae bacterium | reverse complement strand
TATTGACAGTGCTAATGTTTGACTTTTTTTGGGACATTTTCATTTTCGGTTGACACAGCGAAAAATAGCAATTTCAGGGCTTGTGGCGAAAAATAGCAATTTCAGGGCTTATGAAAAATAGCAATTTCAGGGCTAAACCGGCCACCGGCCCGGCCTGCCCGGTCTGTCCGGTTTTGCGGACCAAGGTGATGGATTAGCAGCGTTATTATATCGTTGCAGGAAAGTATAATGGGGAAAGGACGGTCGCTTTCATGAAGATGAAAACAAAGAAAATCATCCTGGTTATTGCGGCGGCGGCCCTGGTCATTGGCCTTTATCAGATCAGCCGGCTGTCCGAAAATGGCCGGGTGGTGGAAAGCCACAGCGAACAGATCGAACAGGCTGAACAGCTGATGGACGAGTATATGTTTGATGATGCCCTGGCCTGCCTGCAGGCTGTTGACGAATACAGCCTGAGGGAAGGGCAAAAGGCAACGGACCTGGAAAACTACCTGAAAGGATTGATCGCGGCCTGCGATGATGATTACCAGACGGCCCTGGTTTATTTTACCGATCTGAAAAATTACCGCGACAGCGAAGGCTTTGCCGCCTTCTGCCAGCTGGCTATCCGCTATAACAGCGGCAACTACCGGACTACCAATTCTTATGTCTTTAGAAAAGATATTATTGGGGAATATACGGCCATAAACGTCAGCAAGCCGAATCTCTTATCAACAAAAATGCTGAAGTTCAAGGCCGCTGTCGAAGCCCGGTTTGATGAAATGGAATATCAGGAGGACCTTGAATTATATAAAAAATTAATGCCCTATAAAGGAATGAGCGTCAAGTATATCAATGACACCATTGTCGGGCCGTATGATGAAAAGGTTCACTTTGCCCTGTCCGGAAAAGATGAATGGTTTACGTATCGGTGGCATGTGAACCGGCTGCTTGTTTTAGAGATTAACGCTGATCCTGACAGGATAATATCGGTTAAGCTTCATAACGGTTCAACCTACTGGACATCGCTGGGGGACAACAAGTACAGTCCCCGCTTCGGACCTTATTATGTCAAGGAATCAAGCAGCTTTGATTATTACCGGCAGTATTCCGGCTCTTCTTCCTCCTTCGGCTCCGACCCCTACCATGCTTCAGACTATTACGATGCCGAAGACATGTATGAAGATTATCCGGATGACTTCTATGATGTTGAAGATGCTCAGGACTACTGGGATGAAAACCATTGATAAAGCGCAGATGACTGGCTGCACAGTCATCTTTTTTTTGTTTTATTCAGATTGCGTCAAAGTTAGCCGGTTAGTCCTGCTTTATTTGTGAAAAACAGGGGAGGAAGGGTATAGAATGAAAGAGGTGAGAAAACTTGGCTATGGAAATGAAATACGGCATTAATGAAATAATTAAAAAACCCGGTGCCGCTGTCGGTATTTATATGGTGCGCAGCCGTAAAGGCAGCATCGAATTCGGCATTTTTGACTGTCGGAATGAAACTACTGTCGGCCGCTGCGAACTGCGGCTGGATCACACTATTTCTAACTATTACTACGGCAATATCGGCTACCGGGTCTGGGAACAGTACCGCGGCCACGGCTATGCCTATCAGGCTTCGCTGCTGCTGATGGAGCTGGCTGCTTCAATGGATGTCGATTATCTGCTGATTACCGTCAGCCCGGAAAACATCCCTTCGGTCAAAACCTGTGAGAAATTAAACGGCACTTTGCTGGATACAGTGAAAGTGCCGGTATGGCATCCCTTGTATCGGGCCAATGAACGGGTTAAAATGATTTATCGCTATGATCTGAAGGAAAGGTTGCGCTGATGAAAAGAAACAAGACACTTCACAAAGACCATACTCTGGCTAATGCCTTTAACCGGCTGCGGCGTTTTGTTTTCAGCCGCGTCTTTATTGTCATAATACTGATCATTGTTGAAATCATTGCGCTGCTGACGGCCGTTACCTACATCAGCCAGTGGTTCAAGTTCTTATATGCCGCTCTTTATATTTTAGGCATCTGCGTGGTTGTCTATCTGGTCAATAAGCAGGGCAATCCGACTTACCGGATGTACTGGATAATTGCGGCGGCGGCTTTTCCCATTTTCGGGCTGATTCTGTACCTGGTATTCGGCATCGCCCGGGTTCAGCCCAAGTTCCGCCGGGAGCGGCTGGAGTCAATAACCAAGTACAAGCCGGTTCTGGCCCGGGTCGAAAATGATCTGGAATCGCTAAAGGCCAAGGATATCGATGCCTACAAGCAGGCCAGTTATATCTGGAATTACTCCTATTTTCCCATTCACGGCCACAGTGAGCTGACGTATCTTAACAGCGGCGAGGCTTTTTACAAAGCCCTGCTGGCAGAACTGGAAAAGGCCCAGAAGTTTATCTATATTGAAATCTTCATCATCAAGGAAGGAAAGATGTTTGACGACGTGCTGGAGATCCTTAAAAGGAAAGCCAGCCAGGGTGTTGATGTCAGGATTATATATGATGATGCCGGCACTGCCATGTACCTGCCGGCCGGCTATTATAAGAGACTGCAGAAATACGGCATTAAATGCCAGGTCTTCAATCCGCTGCGGCCGGTGCTGCTGGTGACGATGAACAACCGCGACCATCGCAAGGTGATCGTCATTGATGGCATAACTTCCTTTACCGGGGGCATGAATCTGGCTGATGAGTATATCAACCTGGAGCAGCCTTTCGGCCATTGGAAAGATGCCGGCGTTATGATGAAGGGCGAAGCGACCGCCAATATGCAGATAATGTTTCTGCAGTTCTGGCAGTCGGAGGACGAAGAAAGAATACCGGACAGCTGGCCGGTGCCACAGCCGGCTGCCAGGACTGATTCCGACGGCTACATCCTGCCTTTCTCCGACAGTCCGACCGACAATGAGGACATTGCTTTAAACACCCACCTTAACATGATCTGGAATGCCAAGAAGTATGTCTGGATAATGACACCGTACTTTGTGGTAGGCGATGATCTGCTGGGGGCTATTCTGCAGGCAGCCAAAAACGGCATTGATGTCCGGATAATCACGCCCAGCATTCCTGATAAATGGTCTGTTCTGGAACTAACGAGATCAAGCTATCCGGCATTATTGAAGGCCGGTGTCAAGGTATACGAGTATACCCCGGGCTTTATTCATTCCAAGGTTGTGCTGACGGACAGCCAGACGGCAATTGTCGGCAGCATCAATATGGACTTCCGCAGTTATTTCCTGGATTTTGAAGATGGCGTTTTCATGTATAATATAGATGCGATTAATGATATCGAAAAGGATTTCAAGGAAACATTCAGCTGCAGCCGGCTTATTACCCTGACGGACTGTGCTGAAGTGCCCTGGTGGAAGATGGCAATCAGAGCCGTGCTGCGGCTGATTGCCCCGCTGATATAGATCGGGAGGATCAATCTATGAAAGTTGCTGACAACATCGGACTTGTGCTGGAAGGGGGCGGCTTCAGAGGCTGCTATACCGCCGGCGCTTTGAAGTGGCTTTATGACAACGACATTGAAATGCCCTACACGGCTGCTATTTCAGCCACGGCGTTCTATGCTTTTCTTTACATTGCCAAGCGGCCGGATACCATGTTTGATATTTCCGCCGATGCGGTGACCGACAAGGATTTCATCGGCCTTAAGCCGCTGTTTAAGGAAGGCGGCTTTGTCGGCTACAATTATCTCTTCAATAAATGCGTTATGCCCAACTACCCCCATGATCTGCAGACGGTCAGGGATTCGGCTCAGACCGGCGAACTGGGGGCCTTCAATATGACAACCCAGCAGCTGGAGTACACTGACATGAAGGATCTTGATGACAAGGGCAAAATGCTGATTGCCGGCTGCACGCTGCCGATTACCGGCCGGATGTCCGAAGTCAACGGTCAGAAATGGCTGGATGGCGGCATTGACACCATGGTTTCCATGAAGCGCTCCAAGGCCTGCGGCCATGACAAGAATCTGGTAATTGTGACCAAGGACAAAAACTATGTCCGCAAAGAAAACCCCTGGCTGCTGCGGGTGGCTTTGAAACTGGTGTATCACAAGTATCCCAAGATGCTGGAAATATTATCCGGCCGGGTCAAGGCTTACTATGATCAGATGGGTGAGGTATATGACGATGAAAAAGCCGGTAAAGCCATTTTAATCAGACCAACTAGAGACTGCGGAGTCAAACGGTTTACGGGAACAAAGGAGACCCTGAAAAATATGTTTGATCTGGGCTATCAGGATATGGAAGACCGCCGTGATGATATCTATCAGTTTCTGGGACTTGCCGGCAAGAAAGATGAGCAGCCGGCTGGAGTCAAGGTTACCGATTTGGATCCGGCCCATTTTAAAAAGCCGCTGGATAAAAAAGGTCTGCCCAGAAAGATCAGACCCAATAAATCCCATGTTTCCCGCCCGGCCAAAGCCAGCGGGCATAAAAAATAATTATTATATCAGGCAGCCGTTAGCAAGCGGGTGCCTATTTTTTAGCCTGGATCAGGACAGTATGATCATCGCCGCTTAAAAAGCCCAGTGATTTCACATCACGAAACCCGCCGGCGGCGATAGCCTGCATTTCATGATCCAGGGTCAGCGGAGTGTCAAAATGGATAAAGACATCGTCAGCAATGCCGTCCCGTTTCCGCCGCAGGGCGGCTTGGGCAAAGAGCAGATCTTCAATCCTTGGGCTGAGCGCAATATAATCGCATTCCAGAAAGAGGCCGCCTTTTTTAAGCCAGCGGAAAATCTTGGCAAACAGCGCTGTTTTGACGGCAGCTGAAAAGTGGTGCAGGGTTTCAAAGGCAATAACGGCATCAAAGCCGTTCGCCGTAAAATCATGCTTGAAATAGTCATCCTGGATCAGAACCAGCGGCCGGTCCGGATAAGTGAGGGCCAGTCTGGCCAGCATCTTTTCCGACAGATCGATGCCGGTTATTTTTATATCAGAATGGCCGGCATAGATTGCAGCCAGTTCCAGGCCGCTGCCGCAGCCGATATCCAGAACATCGGCACAGCGGGCGGGCAGACTGTCAGCCAGCCACTGATAATGGCGCTGCCATGGTTTCATATGGTCCTGGTATTCGTCAATCCGCCGGTCGAAAAAAGCGGCCATGGTTTCTACCGGCTCATCTTTTGTTTCATCAAGCCATTGCTTCAGCTGCTGATAGTATTCTGTCTCCGTTTCTTCAGCCATGCTAATTATCTCTTTCTACCGTAAGCCGTTCAGATAAGACCTTCGGAAAGCCAGTAAAGCAGGGCAATCTGGGTCTTGGCGTCATTAAACTGCTTTTTCTGCAGCATTTCTTTTATTTCCGTCCGGCTGAACGCTCTGACATCAATGAATTCATCAGGGTCCAGATCCTGCTGGCCGGCTGTCAGTCCGGTTGCCTTGTAAACGGTAATGTATTCATTCAAAAAGCCGGGCGAGGTGAAAAAGGCGGTCACCGGCTCCATCCGGGCGGCGGTATAGCCGGTTTCCTCGCGGGTCTCACGGTAGGCAGCGGTCAGCGGGTCTTCATCTTTTTCCAGGGTGCCGGCCGGAATTTCCCACATGGACTGGCCGGCGGCATAGCGGTACTGCTCGACCAGAAGAACTTTGTCATCATCCGTCAGAACCAGCATCGCAACAGCTCCGGGGTGATGGATGATATCCCGGCTGCTGGTCCGGCCGTCAATCAGTCTGATATTGTCGTGAGTCAGATAGATATGGTATCCGGTATAGATAAGCGTCGAATCAATTTTCTCTTCAAAGTGTTTCATTTTGTGTTTACCCAGTGCTGATTTTAACACACTTGGGCTAAGACCGGCGTAAAAGGATGCGTTTGAGCTGGCTGTTAAGGCCGGCCGGCGGCGGCAAAGGGGCAGTTATCGTTGCCTCGCCTCTTTTAAGGTGTTAAAATCAAAATAATGAACTGAATAGTTTTATTCAGCAAACGGAGGAAATATCAATATGCTCAAGGGTGTGGCTGCATCAAGCGGAATTGCGATTGGAAAGGCTTACAAGCTGGAAAGCCCGCAGATTGTCATCACAAAGACAGAAGGCAATCCGGATGAAGAAAAGGCTTTATTCAATAAAGCTGTAACCGAATCAATCGGGGAAATCGAAAAGATCAAAGAGAAAGCCGCCGGGAAACTGTCGGACGAAGAACTGGAGATTTTTGATGCCCACTTAGCCGTGGCCAATGATCCTTCCATGAAGGACGGGGTTGAAGGCATGATTGATTCCGATCATGTCAATGCCGCCTACGCCCTGGATGAGTTTGCCAAGAATATGATCAGCATTTTCAATAATATGGATGATGAGTACATGAAAGCCCGGGCGGCCGACATCAAGGATGTCACCGACCGGATCAAATACCACATTCTCGGCATCACTGTCGCTGATCTGTCTCTGTTAAACGAAGAGTCAATTATCGTTGCCGATGACCTGACTCCTTCCGATACGGCCCAGATGGACAAGCAGTATGCCAAAGGCTTTGTGACGGCGGAAGGCAGCCGGACCAGTCATTCGGCCATCATGGCCCGCTCGCTGGAAGTGCCGGCCATTGTCGGGGTCAAAGGCCTGATGGATCAGGTCAGCCATGGCGATATGCTGATTGTCGATGCCCTCAAGGGGGTAGTGATGATCAACCCGGACCAGGCTACAATTGACCAGTACCGGCAGAAAGGTGAAGAGTACCAGCAGCAGGTTGCCGCCCTGAAGAAGTACAAGGATGTTGCTTCCGTTACCACCGACGGCCACAAGGTTCTGATGGTGGCCAATATCGGCACTCCCGATGATACGGCGGCTGTTATTGATAACGGCGCTGAAGGGGTCGGCCTGTTCCGCACCGAATTCCTTTATATGAATGCCAAGGCCCTGCCGACAGAAGAAGAGCAGTTTGAAGCCTATAAAAAAGTCATGATTGCCATGAGCGGCAAGCCGGTCGTGGTCAGGACGCTGGATATCGGCGGGGATAAGAAACTGCCCTATCTGCCGATTGAACCGGAGATGAATCCGTTTTTAGGCTACCGGGCCATCCGGATCTGCCTGGACCAGCCGGATATCTTCAGAACCCAGCTGCGGGCTTTGTTAAGAGCCAGCGCCTACGGGCATCTGTGTATTATGTTCCCGATGATTGCCACGGTTGACGAGTTCAAGCAGGCCCGGGCCTACTATGACGAAGAAAGAGCCAAACTGATTGCCGAAGGCGTCAAGGTTGGCGATGATGTGGAAGTCGGCATGATGGTTGAAATACCGGCCGCCGCGGTTCTGGCTGATCAGTTTGCCAAACTGGCCGATTTCTTCTCCATCGGCACAAACGATTTAAACCAGTACACCATGGCTGCCGACCGGATGAGCCCGAAGGTGTCTTATCTGTACCAGCCGTATAATCCGTCCATTTTGCGGCTGATTGCCAACACCATTAAGGCCGCTCATTCCGGCCAGAAATGCAAATGGTGCGGCATGTGCGGGGAGATGGCCGGTGAAAAGGATGCTGTTCCGGTATTGATGGGTCTGGATCTGGATGAGTTCTCCATGAGCGCCTCTTCGATTCTGAAAGCCCGCAGCATTGCCAATTCCCTGGACTATCAATTCTGCCGCCAGCTGGCTGACAAGGCCTTGCAGTGCTCCAGCTGCCAGGAAGTGCTTGATCTGATTCACAGCGAGATCAAAGACTGAAAAGAGATTAAAATTTAAATTCGGCCGGCCCTTAGGTGCCGGCTTTTTGTTTGCCAGCGACAGGGTATTTGAGTATGATAAGGGCAAAGGGGGAGTGGACTATGAAACTTAACCGCAACGTGATCAAGTTTATCGCGGTTATATGCATGGTGCTGGATCATGTGGCCTACAGCTTTCTGGACTATCGGCAGCCGCTGTTTCACATTTTCCGCTTCTTCGGCCGCTGCACCGCTCCCATCATGTGCTATTTTCTGGCCGAGGGCTGGCGGCATACCCGCAGCAAGAAGAAATATATCCTGCGGATGTTTATCTTCGGGCTGATTTCTTATCTGCCGTATCTGCTGATGTCCCGTCCTTACCTGCTTTCCGGCTATGGCAGCTTTTGGCCGGTTGAGTGCGATATGCAGCTTACCCTGACGCTGTGTCTGGTCATGCTGGCCGCCCTTGATTACGCTAAAGATCATTTGCCGGATGACGGCAGTCTGGCCCTGTGCCAGCTGCTGATCGTGGCGGCGGCCTGTCTGCTGTCAAACTATGGCGACTGGCTGTATTTTGCCCCGCTGTGGGTAGCCGGCTTCTATCTTTACCACGATGATGAAAAGAAGCAGTGGCTCTGCTATGTCTTTGTCGGTCTGCTGGCGTGTCTTTACAATCTGATGCAGTGGGCCGGCATCACCGGAAGCTTTGAAACAGCGCTTCTCTATAACTGCTATACCCTGGGCTTTCTGCTGGCCTATGTTCTGCTGCGCTGCTATGACCATACCGCCGGCCGGCTGAAGCTGAAATACTTTTTCTATGCGTTTTACCCGCTTCATATTGTAATTATTGTTATAATCAAGTACAGTTTAACAATCGCCTGACCGCGGAAGGAGGCCGTCAATGAAATTCAAGAAGAAAAAACCGGGCCGCCTCGCCCAGCTGAAACAGCACATTAAGACCCATAAAGCCGATTTTATTGTCTATTCGGTGCTGCGACTTTTGGTTATCCTTACCATGATTCTTTCCATTATCTACCGCCGGTATGAGAATGCCGCCCTGTGTCTGCTTTCATTGATCCTGCTGCTGCTGCCGGCTTTCATCGAGTCAAATTTCGGCATTGAGATTCCCTCCCTGCTGGAAGCAATTGTCTACTGCTTTATTTTTGCTTCCGAGATACTGGGGGAAATCAACAGCTTTTATGTCACTATTCCCGGCTGGGATACCATGCTGCATACCCTCAACGGCTTTCTGTGTGCCGCCGTCGGCTTTTCTTTAATTGATCTTCTGAACCGCAACAGCCGCAACCTGAAGCTGTCGCCGCTGTATCTGACCATCGTCGCGTTCTGCTTTTCCATGACTGTCGGCGTAATGTGGGAGTTCTTTGAATTCGGCATGGACAAGTTCTTTCTGATGGATATGCAGAAGG
>CAYTET010000064.1:5963-9787 GCA_964436975.1 uncultured Erysipelotrichaceae bacterium | reverse complement strand
GACCCAATCGATCAGCCAGGGCAAGCCGGCATCTGAAGATAAGACTGGAGGTAACAA
This sequence comes from uncultured Erysipelotrichaceae bacterium, assembly GCA_964436975.1. Classification (GTDB taxonomy): domain Bacteria; phylum Bacillota_I; class Bacilli_A; order Erysipelotrichales; family Erysipelotrichaceae; genus CAYTET01. The sequence goes on along the minus strand of CAYTET010000064.1, from coordinate 9,730 downwards.
AGATGACGGAAAAGTTCAATAAAGGACGTCAGAAGCGTGACCTTAACAAGGATCCTCAGGAAAAACTGGAGCTGGCTAAAAGAATTGCCAACAACTCAAAGCGGATCAGCCATTCTTATGCCAGTTTTGAAACCAAGATTACGGCAGCCCTGCACTGGCTTTCCGGCCTGCTGGATAAATTCCTGTTTGGCCCCAAGCTGATGAAGATTGCAGCCCTGCTGATAACCATTCTGATTTATACCTCCATCACTTTGGGCTCTGATTCATCGGTAAGCGTGACCCAGGCCAGTCAGTTATCCAATATTCCGGTTAAAGTGACATATAACAGCGAGATTTATGAAATCTCCGGTCTGCCGGAATCAGTCAATGTCATAGTCATGGGCGATATGTCGGATATCACGCTGCAGAAGAGCCAGAATACCTCTTCCGTAGTAGTCGATCTGTCCGGTCTTACCGAAGGAACTTACAGTGTCAAACTGGAGCCGTCGAATTTTATCAGCCGGCTCAAGGTAACCGTCGAAGACTATCCGACAGCTACGGTTACCATCAAAAAGAAGGTTACCGAGCATTTCAATATTTCATATGAATTCATCAACACCAACAAGATGGATGCCATTTATACTCTTTCAACCCCGGTGTTTGACAGCACCCAGGTTCTGATAAGAGCCTCGCAGGATACCATCGATTCCATCGCGTTTGTCAAAGCGCTGATTGATGTCAGCGGCGTGACCACTGATTTTACAACGGCAGCCACGCTGGCCGCCTATGACCAGATGGGCAATCTGGTGAAATGCGATATTATTCCCAGCACGGTAAATGCCACTGTCGGCGTCTCTTCACCGCATAAGGATGTTTCTATCACCGTCGTTCCCAGCGGCACCATGCAGAATGGTCTGGCTATCGATTCAATAACGCTTGATCATACCGCTGTAACCATTTATGCTGCTGAAAGCATTCTTGAAACCATCAATGAGGTGACAATCAATCTGGATGTTTCCGCCATCACCGGCGATACCACTCTGTCAACAGCTTTGTCGCTGCCATCAGGAGTGAAGAGCATGAGTGTGACCAAGGTCAACATGGAGATTAAGGTCGGTCCGGCAGTCAGCAAGACGATCAGCAATGTTCCGACATTATGGCGCAACAATAATAACGAGTACCGCTTTGCGGTTGTCAATACGGCAGATGCCTATATGAATGTCACGGTAACCGGAACTGCGGCTAACATCGAGAAGATTACCAGCAGCGATATTACCGTCTATATTGATATTGCCAATGTCACCGTCGGCGTTCAGAGTGTGCCGCTTTATGTCAGCGGATCCAACAATTACGTTACTTATGCGATAGCCGATGGCCGGACCTCGGTAGAAATCCAGGTTGTAAACAAATGAGCAATGAAAACAAACCCCATTTTGGCACCGACGGCATCCGCGGCCGGGCCAATGAAGTATTAAACGCGGATATGGCTTATGGCATCGGTCGCTATATTGGCTATTATTATTCCAGCCTGATCAAGGACCGGGCCAAGATAGCTATCGGCAAGGATACCCGCATTTCTTCCAATATGTTTGAAGCAGCACTAGCCGCTGGCATCACCGCCAGCGGCGCTGATGCATATCTGATAGGCTACTGTCCGACCCCGTGCACGGTTTATCTGACCCGCATCGGGGATTTCAGCTGCGGAGTGATGATCAGCGCCTCCCACAATCCTTATTATGACAACGGCATCAAGATAATTTCCGGTGCCGGCACTAAGATGGACGCCGGGGTTGAAAAGGATATCGAGGATTATATCTACGGCGGCCAGCCGCTGGCTTTCGCCACCGGCGCCAAAATCGGCCAGACCGTTGATTATTCCCAGGGTCTGCAGCTTTATCTTGACCACATCAAAGAAATTCTGCCGCTGGACTTATCCGGCATGCATGTTGTCCTTGATACGGACAATGGTTCAGCCACCTATACGGCGCCCCTTGTTTTCAAGGCTTTTAACGCTGACGTTGAGGTGATCAACGATAAGCCGGACGGTCTTAACATCAATACCAACTGCGGTTCAACCCATCTGGACATGCTGGTCGATTACGTCAAGAAGGGGCATTATGATGCCGGCTTTGCTTTTGACGGTGATGCTGACCGGCTGATGGCAGTAGCCAGCGACGGCACCATTGTCGACGGTGACAAGATAATTTACTGCTGCGGCCGCTATCTGGCTTCCCAAAACCAGCTGCGGAACAATACCGTAGTGACGACAGTGATGGCTAATCTGGGCTTCTTTAAGAAAATGGAAGCCTGTCATATCAAGGCTGTCAGCACAAGAGTCGGGGACAAATATGTCTATGAGAGCATGTGTGCCAATGATTATGTCATTGGCGGCGAGCAGTCAGGTCATATCATTTTCAAGGATCTGGAGACTACCGGCGACGGACTGGTCACGGCTCTGATGCTGATGAAGGTGATCCAGCAGACCGGCCAGACCCTGAATCAGCTGACTGACGATCTGAAAGTTTATCCGCAGCTGCTGGTAAACGTCCCGGTAAAGGACAAGGAAACCATAATGAACCAGCCGGCTCTGTTGGAAGAATGTGAAAAGGTCAAAGCGGCCCTGGGCAGTGACGGCCGCGTTTTGGTGCGGACCAGCGGAACGGAACCGCTGCTGCGCGTCATGGTTGAGGCAGCCAGTGATGAACTCTGCCATAAGTATGTCTACCAGATTGTTGATCTGATTAAGAATCAGCAGTGGTAAGCCGGCGTGGGGCGTCCCTAAACTATTTCTGAAAGGAATGATGTCGATGATTTCCTATGATCTAAACACAACTGCTGAAATTGTCGGCGGTACTTTAAAAGGGCAGGGCGAAGCCGTCTACAGCGGCTTGACCATCGATTCCCGCAATGTCGGAAAAAATGTCCTGTTTGTGCCGATAATCGGCGAAAGACTTAACGGCCACCAGTTTGTCAGCCAGGCTTTGGCCAAGGGTGCTCTGGCCAGTCTGTGGCAGCAGGATCAGCCGGATTGTCCGGCTGACGGAAATATAATTACGGTTAAGGATACCGCGGCGGCTCTGCATGATATGAGCCGTTATTACCGCGCGCATCTCCAAACGAAAATAATCGGCATAACCGGCAGCATCGGCAAGACTTCCGCCAAAGATTTGATAGCTGCCGTTTTAAGCAGCCGCTACCAGGTATCAAAGACTTCCGGCAATTACAATAATCTGCTGGGCGTTCCCCAGACGCTGGCCGCCATCGATGCGAAGGATGATTTTGCCGTGTGCGAAATGGGACTGCAGCATCAGGGCGACATGGCCCAGCTGGTTGATGCCGCGATGCCCGATATTGCCGTGATCACGGCCATTGCGCCCTGTCATATTGAGTATTTCCATGATTTAGCCGGCATTGCCGCTGAAAAGGGGCAGATTATCAGCCGGCTGGCCGCCGGCCAGCCGTGCTACTATAATCATCAGGCCTATGGTCTGAAGGAAATGCTGCCCCGCATAAATCCTGAAGCTGAACTGATCAGCTATGGCTTTGACCGGACCAGCTGCATCTGGGCTGATAATATATCCAGCTGCTCCCAGGGTCAAAGCTTTACAACAAATCTGTTTGAAAACTATTGCTTCGTACTTCCGCTGTTGGGCCGCCATCAGATCCTAAATGCTTTGCCGGCAATCGCTATCGGAAAGCAGTTCAATATGACCGCCTCACAGATTCAGCACGGCTTTGACAGCATCGTTTTGACCCCGCACCGGCTGCAGGTCCGCAAAGCCGGACCG
>CAYTET010000064.1:0-5953 GCA_964436975.1 uncultured Erysipelotrichaceae bacterium | reverse complement strand
CCACGGTGATTTCATAGCCATGCTTGGAGTATTTCAGGTAGATGTACATTCCGATGGTCAGCGCCATGACCAGAATGACGTTCAGGCCGTAAGCCTGTCCGAAAACATCCGGGAACCAGCCGGCCTTGGTCTGCTGATTGATGATGCCTACAACAGAAATCCCGAAGCCGTTATCGGCAGTCTGAACGTTTTGAAAGAGTATCCGACTGACCGCCGCCGCATCGCGGTTCTGGGCGACATGCTTGAACTGGGAAAACGCCAGAATGCGATGCATGCCGGCTTAGCTGATGAATTTGACTTCAGCTGTCTGGACGGCATTTATCTGTACGGCCCCTGCATGAAGTATTTGGCTGACGCTTTAGTCAGCCGCCAGATCAGCTGCTCTTACTTTTCCGATATCGGCCAGCTGAGCGCGGCATTAATTAAAGAAATAGATAAAGGTTCGGTCGTATTGTTAAAGGCTTCCAACGGAATGCACTTTATTGATATGATAACCACATTGGAGGCCCATTATGAGTAACAGAATTGCGGTTTTATTCGGCGGTCAGAGCAGCGAGCATCCGGTTAGTTTGATGTCGGCGCAGGTTGTTTTAGCCAATATTCCGGATCACTATGAAATATATCCGGTTGGCATTACCTCGGACGGCCGCTGGTTTCATTACCAGGGCCGCTTTGATGATTTGACGGATGACCGGTGGATCGAAGATTCGGCCAATGAAGAAGTTATTTTCTCACCGTCGCCGGCTGTGCACGGCTTTTGGAATCTGGCCGGGGAGAAAGCGGAACGCGTTGATGCCGTTTTGCCGATGTTGCACGGCCGCAATGGGGAAGACGGCACTATCGCCGCCATCTGCCAGCTGGCCGGTATACCATGTGTCGGTTCAGGCATGATTGCCAGTGCCGTGGCCATGGATAAGGAATTTACCCATATCATTGCCGCCAGCATCGGCATTCCCATGGCTAAATACATGATTGTTTACCGTGACGAGGCGGCTGATCTGGAGAAGCTGTACCAGCAGGCGGTTGCCAAACTGGGATCGGTCTGCTATGTCAAGCCGACCAAGGAAGGCTCTTCTTTCGGAGCCCATAAGGCTGATTCGCTGGAAAAGTTTAAGACCGGGCTGGCTGATGCCTTTAAATATGATGACAAGATTCTGATTGAAGAGTTTATCCCCGGCACGGAAGTCGGCTGCGGCATTTTAGGCAAAGATGAAGCCGGCGTCGTCTATGAAGTTGTTGTCGAAACCGAGATGTACGGCTATGCTGAAAAATATGACGGCTTCAAGACGAAGATTTACTATCCCGCTAAAAATCTTTCACCCCAGCTGCAGCAGCAGGTGATTGCCTATGGCCGCCAGATTTATAAAGCCCTGGGCTGTCAGATCTACGCCCGGATGGATTTTTTTGCGACACCGTCCGGTGTAATATTCAATGAGTTAAATACCATTCCCGGCTTTACCAGCCACAGCCTGTATCCCAGCATGTTTAAAGCTGTTGGCTACAGCATCACGGAACTGCTGGATAAAATGATTGTCCTGGCTTTGAAAGGCGAAAAATAGATCATGGAAAAAACACGGTGCTGGATAGAGATAAATCTGCCGGCCTTTAAATACAATATTGCCAATGTCCGCCGGCTGATGCCGGAAAAGACGGCTGTCATGATGGTTATCAAAGCCGATGGCTACGGTCATGGCGCCGCTGTCTGCGGCAAGTATCTGCAGCAGGAATGCGGTATCAGGCATTTTGGCGTAGCGACCGTCAGTGAAGCTGAACAGCTGCGGGCCGCCGGGGTTACCGGCGACATTCTGATTCTGGGTTATATTACCAGAAGCGAATGGGCGCAGGCCTGTCAGCTCAACTGCCTTCTGACGGTTACCGATCTGCCGCAGGCCCAGCTGCTCAGTGAATTCGGCCAGCGCAACGGCCTGACGGTTAGAGTGCATGTCAAAGTTGACACCGGTATGCGCCGGCTGGGCCTTGATGCCCTGTGTGACCCTTCTGAAATTGAAAAACTGTATGAGCTGCCCAATCTGGCCATTGAGGGGACCTTTTCCCATCTCAGCTGCGCTGATTCTTTCAAAAGCAGCGATATTGCCTATACAAACATGCAGAAGCAGCGCTTTGACGAGTATCTTGCCAAAGTTACAGCCCTGCACCGGCAGCCCGGAATCCGTCATTTATGCGCCTCCAGCGGGGTTTTAAACTATCCCCAGTTCCAATATGACATGGTCAGGCTGGGTTTTATCGCTTACGGCTATACCGTGGGGGATGTCTATGACAAATGTCCCTATCAGCCGGTTTTGAGCATGTATTCCCAGGTCAGCATGGTTAAAACACTGCCGGCCGGCCAGTGCGTCAGCTACGGCCGGATGTATACGACGACTAACGTTACAAAAGTAGCCACCGTGATGGCCGGATACGCTGACGGCTATCCGCGTGACCTCAGCAATATCGGCTCGGTTTTGATTCATCAGCAGAAGGCTCCCATCATCGGCCGGGTCTGCATGGACCAGTTTATGGTAGATGTCAGCAATATTGCGGATGTGCAGGTTGAAGATGTGGTGACTCTGATCGGTTCCGACGGGGCCAATGAAATAACCGTGCGTGATATCTGTGACCTGACCGGCTCAATTCCATCAGCCCTGGTGACCAATATTACACCGCGGGCTACCCGCTATTATAAATATTAGTTACATTTACGGCTGTTTTTAGGTAATATAAATACCAGAGGGGAAAGAAAAAAATGAAACAAAATCTGGGGACACTGACGTCCAAAGGCTGGAACCAGTATACTGATTCCCGCGGCCGCACCATTGTATACGTGCCGAAGACAAAGACCGGCTATATTATTGCTAAGGAAGAAGAAAAGAAACTGATGCTGCTGTCAAACCGCTATGCCCTGGCGGTTACGGTGCTGTTTTTACTGGGGTTCTATACCAACTGGTATTACGGCATTGCCGCCGGCGTCGTTATTCTGGCGGGATGCGAATATTACTACCGGGCCAAATTTCTGCCGAGCCAGCAGGAAGTAAGCGATGTTGTCGTGCCCGCTAAACTAGGCATGATTGAGCGGATGATGCAGCGCAAAATGTCAACTAATATCGTATTTGCCGTCGCTTCCATTGCGCTGGCAGTTCTTTTAGTCATCAATGCCATTAATGAAATAGATGACTGGTCAGCGATCTGGCAGTTTAAAAACATCAATGATGTCCTGCTGGTGGCGGTATCGGCTCTGGTGGCTGTCTATGCGCTCTATGGCTGCTGCTGTGCCGTCATTGCCATCATCAGAATGCGCCAAGAAAAGGCTGTTGCCGGGCCAAACGAACGGAAGAACTAATTAAAATTACAGATACAAAAGGTGGCTGCGGCCATCTTTTTTTATATATTTCAATAAAAGAAAGCCTTTTTGTTTGTGTCAGAATTCAAAAAGTATTCATCATTCTTTCACAATGATAGAATAATATGTAAAAGAGGTGATTTACATGGCCAGACTTTTAATTGTGGATGATGAAGTTAAAATACGGGAAATGATAAAGAAATATGCGGTCTATGAAGGCTATCAGGTTTTTGAGGCGGGCGATGGTTTTAAGGCCGTGGCCATGGTCAAGGATAATGATTACGATCTGATAGTCATGGATGTCATGATGCCGGGGCTGGATGGCTTTTCGGCGGTCCGCGACATCCGCAAAATAAAGAACATACCCGTGATAATGCTGTCAGCCCGCGGTGAGGAATATGACCGCATTCACGGCTTTGAAGTCGGGGTTGATGATTATGTGGTCAAGCCGTTTTCCGTTAAGGAACTGATGATGCGGATAAGTGCGGTTTTAGCCCGGGGCAAAGATGCCACCGGCGCTGAAAACAAGGTCGAGACCATTGAAGGGCTGAAGATTGATTACTCTGCCCGCATCGTCTACGTGGATGACCAGGCCCTGGAACTTTCTTTAAAGGAATATGATCTTCTTTCCTATCTTATCCGTAATAAAAACGTGGCGCTGACCCGTGAAAAACTAATCACAGATGTCTGGGGATATGACTATTACGGCGATGACCGGACACTTGATACCCATATCAAGCTGCTGCGGCGCAGTCTGGGGCCTTACCAGAAGTTTATTGTTACCCTGCGGGGAGTAGGCTATCGTTTTGAAGTCAAATAATCTGACCGGCCGCTTTAAGACCTGGCTGCACAAACCCCAGTCGCTGGCCGGCGAAATATTCACTTTCTTTCTGATTTTTTCCTTTGTGCTGGTTGTAATTCTCTGGCTTTTTCAGATTGTCTTTCTGGACAACATCTATCAGTCCATAAAAATATCGGCCGTTAAGTCAACGGCCAACAAAATAGTGGAAGAGGTCAATTCCGAGTCGCTTTCGTCACTGGTTGATTCAATATCCCTGGAAAACGACATGACGGCTCTGATTGTTGATTTCAGTGATGGCACCAAGCTGTCCGGCAATCCGATTGCGAATAATAACTTTCTGGGTTTTCTGACTTTGGATGATCTGCAGTATCTGTACCAGCAGACGACCGAAAAGGGCAGTCTGATGTTTTATCTGCCCCAGATGGATTCTTATGATAACGTGCTGAATGACAGCAATACTTCGCCCCATGGCGGCGATACCAAATCGGTTATCTATGTTACCAGCACCGTCACTTCGGAAAACCATGCGGTTATGGTTATTATCGGCAGCCTGATCAGGCCGGTCAATGCCACAACCAGTACGCTGCGCATCCTGCTGGTTTACATTTCAATTACCCTTATCTTAATTTCCATCATTCTTTCCATCTTTGCGTCAAAGCATATTTCCAAGCCGATTGAACAGATCAACAAGGGCGCCAAGATAATGGCAACCGGTGATTACTCAGTGGCTTTTACCGGCAAGGGCTATAAGGAAATTGAAGAGCTCAATGATACGCTCAACTATACGGTTTCCCAGCTGAAGAAAGCTGATCAGATGAGCAAGGACCTGATTGCCAACGTCTCGCATGATCTGCGCACCCCGCTGACAATGATCTCCGGCTATGGTGAAGTAATGCGGGATCTGCCCAATGAGAACACTCCGGAAAATGTCCAGGTTATAATTGATGAAGCCAACCGGCTGACCAGTCTGGTCAACAATCTGCTGGATATTTCCAAACTGCAGGCCGGAACAATCTGTCTTTCAATCAACCAGGTCAATGTGACTGATCTTTTGATGACAATCGGCGAACGCTATAAAAAGATGATCAGCAAAGACGGCTATGATCTGGTCTGCGATATACCGGCCAATGATATTTATGTCGATGCTGATGCCATGCGGCTGCAGCAGGTTTTCTACAATCTTCTGAACAACGCCATAACTTATACCGGCCCCGACAAAAAAATAACCATGAAGATGACGGTGGAAAGCCGGCATGTGCGCTTTGACGTCATTGACACCGGCAAAGGCATTGCCAAGGAAGATATTCCCCTGATCTGGCAGCGGTATTACAAAGTTGACAAAGAGCATGTCCGGCCGGAAACCGGCAGCGGATTGGGTCTGTCGATAGTCAAAACCATTCTGGAGCTGCACAAGGCCCAATACGGTGTTGAAAGTGAATTAGGCAGCGGCTCTGATTTCTGGTTCATTCTGCCGCTGGCCGAAGGAAATGACTGATTTCTGAAGACGTTAAATACAAATGGCCCCATTTTATGTCAAATACCTTTCTTTTCGTTATTCTGAAAGCCTGACGGTTGAGATTAACCGCATTAGTTGTTAAAATAAGAAACAGAAAAGAGGAATGTATGACAGAGAGTGCAAACTGTAATCATGACTGCGAACACTGCAGTCAGAATGAAGGATGTTCGCAGAAGCCCTATAACAAGGCTGATTTTCTGATTGCCCCCAACAGCAGCAGTCACATCAGCAAGCACATCGGCATTGTCTCCGGCAAAGGTGGCGTCGGCAAAAGCCTGGTTACGGCGCTGTTGGCTAT
>CAYTET010000063.1:0-9815 GCA_964436975.1 uncultured Erysipelotrichaceae bacterium | reverse complement strand
TAGTGGAAATGGTGGGAGGGGGCAGTTTCGAACTGCCGAACCCATAGGGAGCAGATTTACAGTCTGCCGCGTTTAGCCTCTTCGCTACCCTCCCAGAAACATGGTGCCGGATATAGGACTCGAACCTACAACCTGCTGCTTACAAGGCAACTCGTCTGCCAATTGACATAATCCGGCATGGTGGAGATTAACGGGATCGAACCGCTGACCCTTTGCTTGTAAGGCAAATGCTCTCCCAGCTGAGCTAAATCTCCGCGAGTTTCCATACCCCGCGCTTGAATAATATAGCATAGATTTTAGAGATGCGTCAACATAAACCTAAGATATGAACGGTCTTATGTCTTTGAAAGAGCATTGTCCGTGGTATAATCATCTGGTAAGTGAAAAGGAGCGTAAATTAAATGCTGAAAATATATAACCGGCAGGCTTTGACAAGACAGCAGCGAATGGTGATGGCCCTGATTTTCGGAGCCCTGGCATGCCTGGTCTGCGTTGGTATTCATTTGATTCTGACTCATGTTTACAAGCTGTATATTGAACTGGTATATATCGGATTTGGCTTTCTGATCGGCTATGCCATCAGGTATTTCGGCCACGGAGTTCAGGTGCAGTTTTCGATTTTGGCCGTGGTGCTGACGCTGGTGACAATTACCGTATGCGATCTGCTGGTCTATCCGTTTTCATCCGTGATGATAATTCTGACGCAGTACGGCATCAGCTCGCTGATCTCGGTGGGCTACCGCATTGTGGCCTGTGTGCTGGCGTGGCGTTTTGCCCGCATTGTTTAAGGAGAGACAATTGATATGAAAAAATACGGCTGGCCTTTACTGACCATCATTGCAGGGGCATTTCTGCTGAAACTGGTGCGCAGCTATGTTTTTGTTTCTTTCAGCGCCCAGCTTCTTATTGCCCTGACTTCTTTCCTGTTTTTCTTTTTCGGAACAGTCTGCAATCAGCATCATCACAGCAGTTCGGCTGACTGGGTGAAGAAACTGTTTATTACCATCGTCTATGTTTTCCTGGTCATCCTGCAAATGGGGCTGATCAGTCTGCCGCTAGTCGCGATGGCCTTTGAAACCATCGGCATTACCAGCACTATTTATTATCTGCTTTATGCCTATCTGGGCTACATTTTCTTTTGAGGAGAACCAAACGGCTTATGGATAAAAAAGAACTATATGAAATGTTAACGGCCCCCTCGCCAAACGGGGGCGAAACGGACTGGCAGAAAAAGATGATCAGCCGCCTGCAGGAGTGCACCGACAGAATAATTACTGATTCATGCGGTGATTTTGCGGCGGTTATCAATGAGAGCAGTGACTATAGAGTCATGCTGGCCGCCCACGCTGATGAGATCTGCCTGCGTGTTTATGATGCTGACAGTGACGGCTTTCTGAAAGTAGTTGCCAGCGGCGGTGTTGAGAGCCGGATGTATCCGGGCCATCAGGTCAGCATTATCACCCCTGACAAGACCATCAGCGGAGCTGTTGTGGCCGACCATAATTTATACAGTGACAAGGAAGCAACGGACCAGCTGCGGATAGATATCGGGGCAACTGACCGTTCAGCCGCCCTGCAGGCCGTGCCGCATGGCAGTTTTGTCGTGTTTGACAGTGCTGTTTCAGAACTGCTGAATAACCGGTTTGCCGGCCGGGCTCTGGATGACCGCATCGGCGTTTATGTGGTCAGCCAGGCGGTAATAAAGGCCCGCCAGCTTAAGGCTAGTGTAATGGCGGCGGCTGTTTCCGATGTTGGTGAAGAAACCGGTTCGACCGGCACCTATTATATGGCTTCGCTTATCAAGCCGGATATCGCTATTGTGGTTGATGTAACCTACGCTTCTGACTATCCCTCTGCTGACGGCGGCAAGACCGGAACGGTGCGGGTAGGGGGCGGTCCGGTTATTGATCATGGCAGCCGGATTAATCCGGCCATCAACCGCCGACTGGCGCAGGTTGCGGCCAGCCACGGAATCAGCCTGCAGTATGAGATGACTTCCGGCTATACCGGAACGGATGCCGACCGGCTGACATTTGCCAACAAGGGCATTCCGTTTGCTCTGGTATCAATACCTCTGCGCAATATGCATTCACCTGCGGAAGTGGCCAGCTGGGATGATATAGAATCATGCATTGATCTGCTGGCTTATTTCTTAGCCGAAATTGACAGCCATTTTGACTGCAGTCCTTTCAACTGCGAAAAGGAGAACAAATGAAGAACAGCCAGAAAATAGTCATTATCGGGGCCGGAATCGGCGGTCTGATGTGCGCCTACCGTCTTATCCGGCAGTGGCCGCAGACGGATATCACCATTTTGGAAAAGGGGCGGCCGCTCCAGGAGCGGATCTGTCCTCTGCAGCAGCATGCCGTTGATCACTGCGTGCACTGTGCCAGCTGTGCCATTACTAACGGCATTGCCGGGGCCGGCGCCTTTTCAGACGGCAAATTCATCATCGGCACCGAATACGGCGGCTGGCTGCCCGATTATCTGGGCAATGAATTGGCCGTCCGCTATATCAATGAGGTTGACAGCATTCTGCAGAAATTCGCGGATCATGAATATAAGCGCTATCTGCCGGATGATGAAATAAAAAAGAAATGCATGGCCCATGATCTGATCATCCAGCAGGCCATTGTTGTTCATTTCGGCACTGACGGCAACCGGCTTATCATGACCGGACTGGTCGCAGCCCTGCAGCAGGCCGGCGTGAAGATAATAACCGGTGTTACCGTCGACCAGGTAAATGTCAGGGATAAGGAAGTCATCGATACTTCGGCCAAAGCCTACAGCTATGACAAACTGATCATTGCTTCCGGCCGCAGCGGCGCCATCTGGCTGGCTGACACCTGTCAGAAGCTGGGCGTTAAAATGCGTTCCAACCAGGTCGATATCGGGGTGCGTGTTGAACTGCCCCGGCTGATCTGGGAGGATATTTCCCAGAAGATTTACGAGCCGAAGATTATCTTCCGCACCAAAAAGTACGGCGATTTATGCCGGATGTTCTGCTTTAACTCGGGCGGCGAGGTCGTCATGGAGAACAATGACGGCATTATGACGGTCAACGGCCATGCCAATGCGGATGAAGCCAAGAAAACCGTCAACTCAAATTTTGCCCTGCTTTCGACGACAAACTTTACCCAGCCCTTTGATGAGCCGATCCGCTATGCCCAGCATGTGGCCCGGCTGGGCAATATGATTTCCGGCGGTTCCGTGCTGGTTCAGCGGCTGGGCGATCTGCGCAACGGCCGGCGGACTGATGCCAAGCGGCTGGCCAAGTCAACCGTCATTCCGACATTAAAAGCGGTGCCGGGAGATCTTTCCCTGTGCATACCGATGCGCCAGCTGGAAAATATAGTGGAAACACTGCATGCCCTTAATGATATTGCCCCCGGCACTGACAACTATGACACGCTGCTTTACGGGGTGGAAGCCAAGTATTATTCCGCCAAGCCGGAGTTTAAAAATGACCGCTTTGAAATCCTGGATGACGTATTTGCGATCGGCGACGGCAGCGGGGTGACCCGCAGTCTGTCCCAGGCCGGCGCCATGGGGCTGTTTGTAGCCGATGGCATCATCAATGAATGACCAGCTGGCGGCTTTAGCCGGCCGGATTGAGCGCTATCAGCCGATTAACGCCGAAGAGCAGGCTGACCAGCAGGCCATGCTGCAGTTTATCCGCCGCAATGATGACTGCCTCGACCGGTCAAACCAGGCCGGTCATATGACGGCATCGGTGTGGGTAAGCGACCCCGGCGGACGCAGTGTTCTGATGGAGTATCATAATATTTACCAGTCCTGGTCCTGGATCGGCGGCCATGCTGACGGCCGGGCCGACCTGCTCCAGGTTGCCTGCTGTGAACTGCAGGAAGAAACCGGGCTGAGCGGCTTTACCGTTGCGGGAGACGATATTTTCTCATTGGAAGTGCTGACGGTAGACGGCCATTATAAGAATGGACGGTATGTTCCGTCTCATCTGCATTACAATCTGACCTACCGGATCATTGCTGATCCGCTACAGCCGGTACGTATCAAGCCGGACGAGAATAAGGCTGTCCAGTGGTTTGACTGCCAGACGGCTCTGGCAAAGCCGACTGAAAAGTGGATGGTTGAACATGTTTACCGCAAGCTGATTGCCAAGATGGAGCAGACAGAGAACCGTTAAAAGTGGTATCATCAGTAAAGACGACAGAAGAAGGGGAAGACTTATGACATACAATCACGAAATAGTGGAGAAGAAGTGGCAGAATTACTGGCTGGAAAATAAGACTTTCGCAACGGATACGGCTGACTTTTCAAAGCCGAAATACTATGTGCTGGATATGTTTCCGTATCCTTCCGGTCAGGGCCTGCATGTCGGCCATCCGGAAGGCTATACGGCTACCGATATCATCGCCCGGGCCAGAAGAATGCAGGGATACAATGTCCTGCACCCGATGGGCTGGGATGCTTTCGGTCTGCCGGCCGAGCAGTATGCCGTTGAAACCGGCCATCAGCCGGCCTCTTTTACCAAGGCCAATATAAACCATTTCCGCAGCCAGATTCAGGCCCTGGGTCTTTCCTATGACTGGGACCGGGAGTTTGCGACGACCGATCCTGACTACTATAAATGGACCCAGTGGATTTTTGAAAAGCTTTACGATAAAGGGCTGGCCTATATTGCCGAACTGCCGGTAAACTGGTGTCCTGAATTAGGCACAGTTTTGGCTAACGAGGAAGTTATTGACGGCAAGAGCGAGCGCGGCGGCTATCCGGTTGTTCGCAAACCAATGCGGCAATGGGTGCTGAAGATTACAGCCTATGCCCAAAGACTGCTAGATGATTTGGATACTGTTGACTGGCCGCAGTCCACTAAGGAAATGCAGACCAACTGGATTGGCAAGTCCAGCGGTGCCGAAGTTGTCTTTAAGATCGACGGCTGTGCCAAAGAGTTTACGGTGTTCACCACCCGCTGCGATACTCTTTTCGGTGCAACTTACTGCGTCATGTCACCCGAGCATCCCTTTGTCGGAGCGATTACAGCTCCTGATCAGAAGGAAGCGGTGGAAGAATACCAGAGACTGTGCGCTACCAAAAGCGATCTGGAAAGAACTGATCTCAACAAAGAAAAGACCGGCGTATTCACCGGCGCCTACGCCATCAATCCGGTAAACGGCGCCAAACTGCCGATCTGGATTTCGGACTATGTGCTTGCCACATACGGCACCGGCGCCATTATGGCTGTTCCGGCGCATGATGAAAGAGACTATGCCTTCGCCAAAAAGTTCGGTCTTAAGATAATTGAGGTCCTGCAGGGCGGCGACGTCAGCCAGCAGGCTTTTGTCGGTGACGGCCCGCATGTCAATTCCGGTTTTCTGGACGGTCTGAATAAACAGGATGCCATTGCCAGCATGGAAGAATGGCTCAGCCAGCATCACTGCGGCACGCCCAAAGTGCAGTATAAGCTAAGGGACTGGCTGTTTTCCCGCCAGCGCTACTGGGGCGAGCCTATTCCCATCGTTCAGATGGATGACGGCACTTTAAGGGCGGTTCCCACCGACCAGCTGCCGCTGGAGCTGCCGGCTACGGATAATTACCGGCCGACCCATGACGGCCAGTCACCGCTGGCTCACTGCACCGACTGGCTTAATGTAACCATTGACGGTCAGCACGGGGTCAGAGAAACCAACACTATGCCGCAGTGGGCCGGGTCATGCTGGTACTATCTGCGCTTTATTGATCCGCATAATGACAGCTGTTTTGCCGATTACCGTCTGCTGGAGCACTGGCTGCCGGTAGATCTTTATGTCGGCGGGGCCGAGCATGCCGTCCTGCATCTGCTTTATGCCCGTTTCTGGCATAAGGTGCTTTATGACTGCGGACTGGTACCGACCAAGGAACCTTTTGGCAAGCTGTTCCACCAGGGCATGATTCTGGGACAGGCTTATAAGAACAGCCGCGGGGTTTTGATTCCGGCCGATGAAGTGACTTATAAAGATAACGTTCCCTATGGTCCGCAGGGCGATAAGCTGACGGTTATTATTGCCAAGATGTCAAAGAGCCTGCGCAATGTTGTGAATCCGGATGATATCATCAAATCCCATGGGGCCGATGCCCTGCGCATATATGAAATGTTTATGGGCCCGCTGGCCGAAGCCAAGCCGTGGTCGACTTCCGGCATTGACGGTTCGAAGAGATGGCTTGACCGGGTCTGGCGGCTGATTGCCGAAAGCGGCAAAGTTGATGCCGCGGCGGCGGCAGCGCCTTTAGCCCGCAGCTACCATACCATGGTGAAAAAGGTAACCGCTGATATCGACGAACTGGCCTTTAACACGGCCATTTCCCAGATGATGATATTCGTTAATGACTGCTATGCAGCGGACAGTCTGCCCTTGGAATATGCCGAAGGCTTTGTCAAATGCCTGTCGGCTTTTGCCCCGCACATGGGCGAAGAGCTCTGGCAGAAACTAGGGCACAGCGGCACTATTGCCTATCAGAGCTGGCCTGTGTACGATGAAAAATATCTGGTGGCTGACACCGTTGAAATCGTTGTTCAGGTCAACGGCAAGCTGCGCGGCCGGCTGACGGTGCCGGCCGGCACTGATCAGCAGACCCTGCAGGATCAGGCCGTTGGGATTGAAGCCGTGGCTAAGCAATTGGCGGGTCACACAATCCGCAAGGTTGTTTTCATTAAAGACAAGATAATCAATATTGTAGCTGGCTAAAGGAGGGTAAGACATGCTCTTTAATCTGAAGACCGATTCACGCCGCATTCAGCCCGGTGACACCTTTGTGGCAATTAAAACCATCGACAATGACGGTCAGAAATATATTGCTGACGCCATTAAAAACGGGGCGGTAAAAATTGTCTGCACTCAGGGCAGTTATCCGGTTGAAACGGTGCTGGTTGCCGACAGCCGCAAGTGGCTGGAAGAATATCTGAAGACCGCTTATGCCAAATGCCTTGAAGAGATGACGATTATCGGCATAACCGGCACTAACGGCAAATCAACAATGGCTTACCTTTTGTATGAGGCGCTGAATAAGTCCGGGCGCAAAGCGGCCTATGTCGGTACGCTTGGCTCATATACCGACGGCGGCAAGATGTATAAGCTTTACAACACCACGCCGGATATCTGCGATCTTTATGAGGCGCTGGTGACGGCCTATAACCGGGGCTGCCGGTATTTCTGCATGGAGGTGTCAAGTCACTCCATTGCCGAAGGACGGGTCAATACCATCAGTTATGATTATGCTGTTTTTACCAATCTGTCGCATGATCATCTTGATTTCCATAAGACCATGGAGAATTATGCCGCTACCAAGGCCACCATATTTCACCGGCTGAAAAAGGGCGGCCAGGCCATAGTCAACATTGATGATGCGTTTGCCCCGGCCTTTGTTATTGCGGGAAACCAAACGTTTACCTACGGCAAAAAAGAAGCTGACTGGCAGATCGGGCCGTTTACCTATGACTTAAGCGGTACGGCCTTTACCGTCAGCCATCTTGGCCAGGACTACCGGTTTAAGATGCAGCTGATCGGTGAGTTCAATATCTACAACATGGTGCCGGTCATCATCATGCTGGCTGACCAGGGTCTGACGATGCCGGAAATAGAAGCCCTGCTGCCGCAGCTTCATAATGTTGAAGGGCGGATGGAAAGACTGGCCTATAAAGATAATCTTGTCATCGTTGACTATGCCAATACCCCGGTCGGGATGGATCTGATGATCGGGATGATGAAAAAACTGGTTAAAGGCGATATCTATGTCGTCTTCGGCGAAAGAGGCGACCGTGACCGGACCAAGCGGCCTAAGATGACAACCATCGCGACCAACTATGCCAAATGGACCATTGTGACAACCAGCCATGTCTTCTTTGAAGACCCCCAGCAGATTCTCAATGATCTGTCGACAAACATTCCGAATACCAATTTTGAAGTAATTCCGGACCGCCGGCAGGCAATTGCCAAGGGCATCAGTCTTCTGAAAAGCCAGGACTGCCTGCTGATTCTGGGCAAGGGAAATGAAGATTACCTGCACTATGGCGATCATGTTGTCCATTTTGACGATGTGGAAGAAGCGCAGAAGATAATTGATGCCAAACTGGCTGAAGAAGCCAAAGTATAGTAAAATAAAAACACGGGGAAAGGGTGATTTACATGTACTGTCCCAAGTGCGGCCAGCCGGTTGATGACGCAGCAGCGTTCTGCCCCAACTGCGGTCAGCCGCTGACGGCCGAGCCGGCGGTGGCGCAGGCTTCAACAGCCGTCAAAGTAGTATGCTTTGTGTTTCCTATCGTCGGTTTGATTCTGTACTTGTGCTGGAAGGATGAATATGCGGCCAAGGCTAAGTCCTGTCTGCGGTTCGGCCTGTATGGATTTGCTTTTGGTCTTGTCTTTGGATTCTTCAGATCCTGGTTAGGAGGAGCTTAATATGTACTGCCGTTATTGTGGAAACCAAATAGATGATAATGCAGCAGTCTGCCAATACTGCGGCCGGCCGACCGGCCAGCCCCGGCCAGCCGGATACAGCAGCGGGCCCGCTAGCTATGACAATGCCATTCACGCTTCGGCGGGATTGAAGGTTCTGTCATTTCTGCTGCCGCTGGTCGGACTGATCCTTTACCTTGTGGTCAAGGACAGTGAGCCGGTCAAAGCCAAGGACTGCGGCAAGTTTGCCCTGTATGGCTTTCTGACGGGTCTGGTTCTGGCCGCTCTGCTGATAATCATTATGGTTATCGTGATCATGTCACTGCCAACTTATTACAATTATTATGATTATGGCAATGTAGCTGCCCTGAAGGCTCTGTTTTAAGACTGACCGGGGCGGCGGCTCTTTTTTGTCAATTGATTTATGCATAAATTGTTGACAAAAAGGCTGGTATTTGTTACATTAAGTAAGCATTGAAAACGGAAAGCAGAAGCACCCGCTTCTCACCCGACAGCCTTCAGGCTATGGGTATACGCCGTATTCTCCAATATGAGGATAACGCAAGCGGGTGGATAAGGCCCGCTTTTAATTTGCACGGGAGGTGCTAAAGATAAACAACAAACGCAATTCGTCTGACGAACTGGTCAACGAGAACATCCACTTCAAGCAGGTGCTTGTCATCGGTCCCAATGGAGAATCATTGGGCATTTTGATGCGTCGGGAAGCCATTGAAAAAGCTTATGAGTATGGCCTGGACTTATTCTGCGTCGCACCGCAGGGCAACCCGCCGGTATGCAAGATTCTGGATTACGGACGTTACCGCTTCGAGCAGCAGAAGAAAGCCAAGGAAGCAAAACGCAATCAGCATGTGACCGAAATCAAACAGATTCGCGTTTCACCTGTCATTGATACCCATGACTTTGAAACGAAATGCAAGCAGGCCCGCACCTGGCTGGAAGACGGCCAGAAGGTCAAGATTGACATGAAGTTCAGAGGCCGGATGATGACCCGGCAGGATGTCGGCCGCAAGGTTATGCAGGATTTCGTTACATCACTTAATGATATCGCCATTACGGAAAAGGTTCCTAATCTGGAAGGCAATATCATGTCATGCGTTATCGCACCGAGAAAAAAAGCTTAACAGCTAAAGGAGAGAATTCATCATGCCTAAAATGAAGACAAAGCGTGCCTTAGCCAAGCGCGTTAGAAAAACAGGTACCGGCAAACTTAAATACAAGCACGCCTATACTTCACATCTGGCCCCGCGTAAAACCCATAAGCAGAAACGCCATCTGCGCAAGTCAAGCATCATTTCCGCCAGTGATTACAAGCGCATCAAGACGATGCTTCATAACTAAGGAGGAAACAGACAATGCCCAGAGTTAAAGGTGGATATGTTACCCGTC
>CAYTET010000062.1:0-10080 GCA_964436975.1 uncultured Erysipelotrichaceae bacterium | reverse complement strand
TACTGACACTTCTTTTTCGTCAGCAGTGAAGTGGTATTTAACTTTTCACTTCAGCTTTTTTTTGTAATTCGGGGGCTGATTTTCCCTGTTTAACCCTTTTCGTCACAAAAAGATAGCCGCTGGCAACATTAGCTGTTTCTTTTATACCAGTAACAGCTGAATCCGGGCTGGGAAAGCGGATGAAGTTTTTCAATAATAAGTTTTTCGGCAGCCATCCGGCGCATTGTTACGGAATAAACATTTTCCATCAATTCACCCTCTTCAACTGCTGCCCCTATTTCGCCAATCCGCATATAGCGGTCGGGACTGATGGCTTTAAGCAGGCGGGGATAGAATTGGGCCAGCGATCCGTGACCGACAGTGCCGCTATTGTCAAAGAAGCGGTAGTCACTGCCTACGCTGCTGATTTGAAGCCACTTCTGACGGCAGTCATCAATCTGCTGCGGGCTGAGTGAATGCTGGTTTATAAGATTAATATCTTTTAGTGATTCGGAATAATCCAATGTGTCATGACTGCGACAGTCCGGATTATTATTATGAGGTATGTCGACAACCAGGATATCACGGCTTTTGACAGTGGATACCACGAATAAAATACCCAGATATTCATTGATACAGTCAGCCGACCCCCAGATCCGGATCGGGCCGTCTATTTCTTTCAGCAGACTCATTTCCTTAGCCATTTGACGTTCTACGGAGTGATCTTTATACACAATCTCCGCTGAAATACAGTCAATCCGCTTCCGGTAATCAAACATATCACTGATATCACCAACGCTGAATTTAGCATCGGCAACAAGAAAGCATTCTTCCAAACTGATACCGTTTTTGGCCAGGTTGCCCCAGACAGATCCGGAAAAAAAGATATTTATCCTTTTCTCATTATGGGGAATTGTGCACTTGACGGCAAAGCGTCTGTATCTTGTCATGATTCTGCCCCTTTCGCTTTTATGACTTCAAAGATAAATCCAGGCCGCTGTCACACAAAAACAGCGGCCTGTTAATTTACTAATTGCGGCTGGCCAGCAGCTCTTCGGCCTGATGGCAGACAATTTCATACTGCGCCTGATACTGAACGGCCTTGGCTTTCTCTTCTTCAATCTTTTCAGCCGGAGCCTTTTCCAGAAAGCCTTTGTTTTTCAGCATGCCGGCACTGCGGCGGATCTCGCCGCTGAGCCGCTGCTTCTCTTTTTCCAGTTTGGCTGATTCAGCCTCAAAATCAATGACCCGGCTGATGTCGGCTCCGATGGAGCCCACCGGCAGCGGCCGGACAATCAGTTTGCCTTCCGTCGTTTCTGTCCAGCTGACATGGGCCATCTTGGCCAGGGCGGCGGCCATCTGACTATCGACCGGCCGGAAATTATGGTCAGCGTCAAATATGACAACATTGAATTCCACTCCCGGCTTGATGTCATAATCGACTCTTAACTGCCGGACCTGCTTGATAATGGCAATCAGCTGGTCAATCTCCGCCGCCTGTGAACAGTCGGCTTCAATCGGCTGGGGCCATCCGGCAACGCAGCAGGCTTTTGCGGTATGGGGCAGACTGGCATAAATCTCTTCGGTGACAAACGGCATGAAAGGATGCAGCATCTTGATAATGCTGGCCAGCACGGTCAGCAGGCTGCTTTTGGCCCCTTTTACGATCTTTTCATCAGCTGACTGCAGGGCACTCTTCGCCAGTTCGATATACCAGTCGCAGAAGTCTTCCCAGACAAAGCTGTATATCTGGTTGCCGACGATGGCAAACTCGTATTTGTCCATATTTGCCGTGACCGCACTGATGGTGCTGTTGAATTTATCAATTATCCACTGGTCGGCCGGCTGCAGGCAGCTCAGGTCAATATCCGCCGTTTCAAATCCGGCAATGTTCATCTCCACAAAGCGGGCGGCATTCCAGATCTTGTTTATAAAATTCCAGGCGGCTTCAACTTTTTCCGGTATATAGCGCATATCCTGGCCCGGAGTCGAGTTAGTGGTAATGAAGAAACGCAGGGCATCAGCGCCGTATTGGGCTACCACATCCTGCGGATCCACGCCGTTGCCCAGCGATTTGCTCATCTTGCGGCCCTGGGCATCTCTGATCAGCCCGTGAATAAGCACATCTTTAAAAGGCCGGCGGCCGGTGAAATGACGGCCCTGGAAAGCCATGCGGGCAACCCAGAAGAAAATAATATCATAGCCGGTAACCATGCAGTCAGTCGGATAATACCGCTTTAAATCAGCTGTGTCATCCGGCCAGCCCAGGGTTGAAAACGGCCACAGGGCACTTGAAAACCAGGTGTCCAGCACATCTTCATCCTGTGTCCAGTTTTCCGGATCGGCCGGATCCTGTTCGGACACGTAGATCTCTCCGGTCTTTTTGTTATACCAGGCCGGGATCCGGTGACCCCACCACAGCTGGCGGGATATGCACCAGTCCTCGATATTTTCCAGCCACTGGATAAAGGTCTTTTCAAACCGCGGCGGATAGAAATTAATCTTGGTCTCTTCATCCTGCTGGGCATCCAGCACCGCCTGGGCCAGCGGCTTCATCTTGACAAACCACTGTTTCGACAGATAAGGCTCCACGATGACATGGGTTCTTTCCGAGTGGCCCACCGGATGGATGATCTCTTCAATATGGTCAAGATTGCCTTCACTCTTAATCCGGTCAACCAGCCGGGTGCGGCAGTCAAACCGGTCAAGGCCTTCATATTCGCCGGCCAGACTGTTCATTGTGCCGTCCGGATTGATGCATACCGGCATCGGCAGATTGTACTTCTTGCCGATGGCAAAGTCGTTGGGATCATGGGCCGGGGTGCACTTCATGGCCCCGGTTCCGAAGTTAATGTCAATATAGCTGTCCGCAATTATCGGCAGTTTCTGGCCGTTGGCCGGATTGATGGTATGCATGCCCACCGCCTCTTTAAAACGGGGATCCTGCGGATGAACCACTACGCAGACATCACCGAACATGGTTTCGGGCCGGGTGGTGGCCACGCAGAACTTCTGGCCGGTCTCCACCACTTCATATTTGAAGTAGTACATGGCGCCTTTGGTATCCTCGTGATAAACCTCGATATTGGAAAGAGCGGTGCGCGCCTGCGGATCCCAGTTGATAATCCGCTCCCCCCGGTAGATAAGACCTTCATTATAAAGCTGCACAAAAACCTTGCGGACGGCCTTGGATAAGCCTTCATCAAGGGTGAAGCGCTCCCGGCTGTAATCCAGGGAAAGGCCCGTTGTGGCCCACTGCTTCCTTATCGTGGCAGCATATTCTTCCTTCCACTGCCAGGCCCGCTGCAAAAACTTCTCCCGGCCGATATCATAGCGGGAAATACCTTCTTCCTTCAGACGCTGGTCAACCTTGGCCTGGGTGGCAATGCCGGCATGATCCATTCCCGGCAGATACAGCATGTCATAGCCCTGCATTCTCTTATAGCGGGCGATGATGTCCTGCAGGGTATTGTCCCAGGTGTGGCCCAGATGCAGCTTGCCGGTGACATTAGGCGGCGGGATAACGATGCTGTACGGCTTCTTGCTTAAATCACCGGCCGTAAAATACCCTTCTTTGACCCAGCTTTGATACACATCTGCTTCTACTTTCAGATGATCATATTTAGCGGATAATTCTTTACTCATTCCAGTTCCCCCTCTTTCACAAAAAAAGCGTCCTGCTGTTTCAAGGACGCTTTAAGCGTGGTACCACCTTAGTTACTTCTCAAAGTTATAACGTTACTGACGGCGCCTGCTTACTGTTAGTTGGGCAGGGCGGCTGAGCGGATGACATTCACAGACTGACCAGGTTTGGCTTCCACTGACTTCCCAAACTCCCTATGTTGCCGTCGTTCTGCTACTGATCCGGTAATTGCCTTGACCGCATTATATCACGTTTTAGCGGACTGACGAAATATTATTAGCAGCCGGGGCTTTTTTCCGGCCGCTTTTTTTTACCGTCTTGGTCTCACTTTTGGCCGGGACCGCACTGCTGTCAGCTAATGCGTTTTTCAGCACTTCGTCCATTGAAGACACCGGAATGAAAGTCGTCCGGGCTTTTACCTCGTCAGCTACTTCATCAAGATCCTTCAGATTGGTCTTAGGCAGGATAATGGTATGAATCTGACTGCGGAATGCCGCCATGGTTTTTTCCCGCAGGCCGCCTATCGGCAGCACATTGCCGCGCAGCGTAACTTCACCGGTCATTGCCAGATCGCTTTTAACCTTCCGGCCGGTCAGGGCCGAAACAACTGCCGTGGTCAGGGTAATGCCGGCTGACGGGCCGTCTTTAGGCACGGCGCCTTCCGGAACATGGATATGAATATCATTTGTTTCAAAGAATTTAGGATCGATGCCGAGCTTTTTGGCATTGGCCTTGACGTAACCCACCGCAATAGTGGCGCTTTCCTTCATAACATCGCCCAATTGGCCGGTGATTATCAGGTTGCCCTTGCCGTCAAAATGGGTGACTTCAATCGGCAGCACATCGCCGCCAAACTGGGTGTAGGCCAGACCGGTCGCTACGCCGACCTGATCATTCTTCTCCTTCTGGCCGTATTCAAATTCTTCTTTGCCCAGCCATTTGTTAATCAGAGCCTTTGACATTGAAATCGAGCGCTTGTCACCTTTGGTGATGGCTAAAACGGTCTTGCGGCACAGCTTGCCGATATTGCGCTCAAGCTGCCGGACCCCGGCTTCACGCGTATAGTGACGGATGATATATAGAAGATCATCGTCATGAATCTTAAACTGGGTTTCTTTCAGACCATTGGCGGTCAGCTGCTTCTGAATCAGATGCTCTCTGGCGATATGCAGCTTTTCGGCCTCGGTATAGGAAGGCAGTTCAATAATCTCCAGCCGGTCGCGCAAAGCATCGGGGATGGTTGAAAGATCATTGGCCG
This sequence comes from uncultured Erysipelotrichaceae bacterium, assembly GCA_964436975.1. GTDB lineage: Bacteria > Bacillota_I > Bacilli_A > Erysipelotrichales > Erysipelotrichaceae > CAYTET01. The sequence continues at coordinate 5,200 of CAYTET010000062.1, read as the reverse complement.
TGGCAATAAACATGACCTTGGAAAGGTCATAAGGCTCTTCCAGATAGTTGTCGGAGAAGAAGGTGTTCTGCTCCGGATCAAGCACTTCCAGCATAGCACTGGACGGATCGCCCTTGTAATCGGCACCCATCTTGTCCAGTTCATCAATCAAGAATACCGGATTGATGGTCCCGGCACGCTTCATCCCCTGGATGATGCGGCCCGGCATGCTGCCCAGATAAGTGCGGCGGTGACCGCGGATTTCCGCTTCATCCTTCACCCCGCCCAGACTGATCTTGACAAACCGGCGGTCCAGAGCCCGGGCAATTGATTTAGCCAGCGAGGTCTTGCCGACTCCCGGAGGCCCCACCAGACACAGAATCGGGGCATTGAGCGAATTAGTCATCTTCTTGACGGCAATATATTCCAGAATCCGCTCCTTGACCTTCTGCAGACCATAATGATCCGCTTCCAGAACATCGGATATCTTGTTAATATTCTGCTCGTCATCCGACTGCTGCCACCAGGGCACTTTCTCCAGCCAGTCCAGATAAGAACGGATTACCGAGGCTTCTGCCGACATCGGCGGCATCATTTCATAGCGGGCAATCTCTTCTTTGGCTTTGGCCTTGACATTGTCAGGATACGGATTGTTTTCAAACTGGGCCTTCAGGCTGTCATCGTCGTCAACCCCTTCCGGAGTATCGCCCAGCTCTTCTTTGATGGCCTTCAGTCTTTCCCGCAGGAAGTATTCCTTCTGGCTCTCATCAATCGAATCTTTTACTTTCTCGTTGATCTGGTTTTCAACATCGCGCATTTCCCTGTTGATGGCAAACTGCTTGAGAATCAGCATCAGCCGGTCATTAAGATTGACGGCTTCCAGAATCTCCTGCCGCTTATCCAGGGCCATGGGGATATACTGGCCAAACTGGTCGGCCAGCATGCCGGCGGACATGCCGTCAGACAGATGGGCGACTACTTCTTTGGGCAGATTAGGAATTGAAGAGGCTACCGCGCTGAATTCTTCAACGACCTTGCGGATCATGATCAGTTCTTCCTTCTCATCGCCGCTAACTTCATCGATTCCGTCAACCACGGCCATAAAGCAGTCATCATTCCTTACCAGACTGGCCGCCCGGGCCCGGCAAACACCGTGGAATTTAACCCGCAGCAGTTTCTTGTCATTTCTGACATGGGTGATCTGGCAGATTGTTCCGACCGCATAGATCTGCTCCGGAGTCGGATCTTCAACCATAATATCCTTTTGGGTCACCACAAAAGCCAGCGCCTCAAAATCATTCTGGGCCTTATCCAGGGCATTCAGACTGATTGGCCGGCCCACGTCAATGACGATATCCTGGTTAGGGAAGACGATCACGCCGCGGGTAACAATGACGGGAAGCAGACGATTCACATATTCACTCATGGGTCTATTCTCCTTTCAGAAGGATTTTTAAGTCAGAAAAAGACGCGATGCGTCTTTTTCCGGTTATTCTTTAGCTGCTGTTTCTTCAGTAACTTCTTTCTGTTTCTTCAGTATATCCAAGGCCTGACGCATCTTCAGATCGTTGGCTACGTAACTGTCCGGAACGTACTTTTTAACTTCAGCTTCTTCCATATTGTATTCTTTAGCCATCAGCTGGTATTCGGCCGCAATTTCTTCAGCCGTCGGCTCCAGCTTCAAATCATCGGCCACCGCTTCCAGAACCAGTCTGACGCGCACTTTCTTTTCCGCATCCGGCCTTAGACTCTGCTTGAAGGTCTGCTCGGTCTGGGACATGATCTTGTAATAGGTCTCCATATTCAGACCCTGGCCGGTCAAACGGTTGCTGTAGCTTTCAAAAGTTGACTGGACCTCATCATCAATCATGATTTCCGGAATATCAACATGGCAGCAGTCCGTAAGGGCGGTCAGCAGCTCATCCGTGGCTTTTTCTTCCGCCTGGCTCTTTTTCTGGGTCTTCATTTCATCTTTGATGAATGAAGTCAGCTCATCAACCGTCTTGATGTCATCATTCAGATGAACCGTCTTGACAAACTCTTCGTCAACCTCAGGCAGCTTCTTCTGCTTGATGCTGTCGACTTTTACTTTAAAGACAACGGGCTGGCCGGCCAGATCGGCTACGGAATAGGATTCAGGGAAAGTGACATTGATTTCCTTTTCCTGATCAACCGTCATGCCGATAACCTGCTCTTCAAAGCCGGGCACAAAAGAATTTGAGCCGATGGTCAGGGCATATTCGCTGCCCTTGCCGCCTTCAAAAGCCACGCCATCCTTGAAGCCTTCAAAATCAATGACGGCAATATCGCCGTTTTCAACGGCTCCGTCAACCTTCAGCACCTCTTCGGCATACTTTTCCTGCAGCTGCTTAATCTGCTCGTCTACTTCGGACTTTTTGACACTGACACTTTCCGGCTTGTAGGAAAGGCTGTGATAATCGCCCAGGGTAACATGGGGATAGACCGTCACCTTGAAAGTCATCGTGACAGCTTCCGCATCAATTTTATCCAGATTTGAAATCTCCGGCCGGCTCACCAGCCGCAGTTTGTTTTCGTTAACACCGTAAAGCAGCGCCTCATTGGCACTGGCATCACAGGCCTCCAGCAATATTTCCTTTTCACCTATTTGTTGACGCAGCATGGCTTCGGGAGCATGTCCTTTGCGGAAACCCTTGATCTGCGTATTGGCTGCTAATTTGGAAAAAGCCTTCTTCTGGGCCTGCTGCCACTGGTCACCATCAACCGTGACCTTCAATTCACCCTGACTATTCTCTAACTCCTTGTATTCCTGCTGCATTGTTTTATCCTCCGTGTGCTTGTACCATTATACGTTTCGATTAGGCAGAATGCAACTTATACGATTACCTTCAGCAGGCTGTCTTCACAGCCGGCAAAACCGCTTCTAACCTGCTGCCAGTAATCAAGCCGGCCATAGGCCAGACAGGTCGCCCGGACGATGCCGTAGGCGATCATTTCCGCGCTGTATCCGTCAAAATTCAGGGGATACCGCTGCAGCACCTGCTGCTTTAAAACTTCATGACAGCCCTGCCGGAAACTGGGATTGCGGTCGGAAATGATCTGATCAATCAGATCAGCCGCGGACGCCACCGCCGGCTCACTGCCGATGGGCGCAAGATCCGCCGGCACAATCGGATAAGTCTTGCCGGCTTCGTGCAGAATCCAGACCTTTTCAATCCGCTGGCTGCGGCCTAAGTCAAACAGCAGCGCCGCTACCATGCGGTCAGCAGCATCGTCAGCCAGATATTCATTCAGCACAATCTGGAAATTGCGCAGATTAGCCCCTTCCAGAAACGATAAGACCGCCCCGATTTGATCGCCGCTGCCCCGCAGACCGGCGGCAACCTGGTCAGCCGACAGCTGACGCGGCGGACTGGGCTGAAGGCTGTTGGCCTTCACTATTTCCTGCTGGTGTTCCAATTGAGTGGCAATGGTATATAGGGAGCAGCCATCTCCTCATCAATAAGCTTCTGGGCGGCCTGCCACTGCTGCGAATCGACCAGCGACTGCAGGCTGGCAAGCATCTGCTGATAGTAGTCTGTTGCCATCTCTGCCTTCCTTTCAGCCTGCCCATTATATACCCGCCGTTTAGCACTGTCAATATCTGAGTGCTAATAGAAGTGAAAAAGGCCAAAAAAATCCCGGGCGCCGCGGTCAGCGCTCAGGATTTAAACTTTGGTATCAGACCTGCTGGTAATACTGCGCCTGGGCCTGCCACAGCTGCTGGTACAGACCGGCCTGCCCCAATAGATCATCATGACTTCCCTGCTGGACAATTTGGCCGCGGTCAAAGACCATTATCCGCTCGCAGAAACGGCAGCTGGACATCCGGTGGGAAATATAGACCGCCGTTTTGCGGGCTGACATCTGGGCAAAATTACGGTATATTTCTTCTTCCGCAAAAGGATCAAGCGCCGATGTCGGCTCATCAAGTATGACAATCGGACTGTCCTTGTACAAGGCCCGGCTGATGGCCACTTTCTGGCTTTCTCCGCCTGACAGCATAATGCCATCGCCGTTATCTTTGCCCAGCTGGCTTTCCAAAGTCAGCCCGCTGTCCAGGCGGTTCTGCAGTCCGGCCTGTTTCAAAGCCTGTTCCGCTTTGTTCCTGTCGATCTCGTCCTGGCCGGCGATATTGCCTCCTAACGGCAGATCAAAGATGGTGAAATCCTGAAAGACGACCGCAAACAGCTGGTAATACTGCCGGCAGTCATAATCCCAGATATCCAGTCCGTCCAGCATAATATAACCCGCACTGGGCCGGTACAGCCGGCACAGCAGTTTGATGAAGGTTGACTTGCCGGCCCCGTTGCGGCCGACAATGGCCAGTTTTTCATGCGGCTTTATCACACAGCTGATATCAGTCAGCACATCCTCCGATGCCCCCGGATAGCGGAAACTGACATTGACAAATTCAATGACATGCTCCCCCGGCTCGACCGGCCGGCCGGCCTGGTTCGGCTTGGAAACATCATTGATAAAGGCCGCCACAATCTCCAGATAATCCAGACAGTATAACGAAGAAGTGTATTCGCCTACCACAATCGAGGCGGCCTGGGCCAGACTGGTGACGGCCCCGGTGTACATCAGCACGCTGCCGATGGAAATGGAGCCGGCCAGCGCCTTGCCGCCAATCACAAAATAGGCCGCCCCGCTGACCAGACCGAGCAGCAGGCTGAAAGCGGCCTTGGCCGCCCCGCTCATCTTGCCCCACTGCAGATAAATGCTGAGCGGCTTGGTCCAGAATACCTCAATCAGACTGCTCCACAGCTGCTTAAGGGTGCCGATGCGGAAATCCTTGCTGTTGGATTCATCAAAAGCATAATTGATCAGATAACTGCCGACAGTATTATTGTGTTCGTTCTCCTGCCGCAGCCGGATGGCCCTTTTATTGTATAAAGAATTGACGAAATAGCCGGCGGTCACCATCAGCAGATACAGCCCGGCCAGAATAAGCAGGGCGCCTGTTGAATCGATAAACGAACTGCTGTAACCGGTCTGGGCGAAAAGATAGACTACCATCGCCAAAGCGGCAACAACTGTCACCAGATTCTGGCCAATCATACACAGTGAACTGATGACCGTGTCAAAATCCCCGCTGCCGTTTTTGCCGGCATCAGCCTTAGCCAGGGCATCCTGGGTTTTAGGATCCTCTATCCGGCTGTAAGGCATTGTCATGCAGCTGTCCGCCAGCTTCTGATTG
>CAYTET010000061.1:0-10098 GCA_964436975.1 uncultured Erysipelotrichaceae bacterium | reverse complement strand
ATAGGAGGGCCCCTGATGCAACTGTGTCTGTGGGCCCCTGATGCAACTGTGTCTTATGAACCGAAAATGATAATGTCTCAATGAAACGAAAATGATTTTGTCCCAAGATAACCTGGTAAACAAAAAACTACAGTAATATCTCTCTTTAAATCTGGAGGTATCAGCATTGAGGAAGGTAAAACAGCGAATGAACGAAGATCTTAAGAGGGTGCAGCGGCCGGCGCGGCTTGACAGCCGGGAAAAATTTGCCGAAAATAAAATAAGGTATAGGATAGTTGGATTTTTTGTTATTTGAACCGCCTAGTGCGGGAAAGGGGACGAAGAATGAAAAAACTGACATCTTTATTGCTGGCAGCGGTCATGCTGCTTGCGGTATGCGGCTGTTCGGCCAGCCGGCCGGTGCAGAGCAGCGATGTAGTTGTGCTGTATACCAACGATGTTCACTGTGCGGTGGACTCGTCAATAGGCTATGCCGGCTTAGCGGCTTATAAGAAACAGCTGGAGGCTTTGGGCGACCAGGTCATCCTGGCGGACTGCGGCGATGCCGTTCAGGGTGCGGCCATCGGGGCACTTTCCAATGGCTCGTATATCATTGATATCATGAATCAGGTCGGCTATGATGTGGCGGCCATTGGCAATCACGAGTTTGATTATGGCACCGACCGCTTCTTTGAACTCGCCCAAATGGCAGATTTTTCATATCTCAGCTGCAACTTCACCAATCTGACTACCGGTAAGCTGCTGTTTGAGCCATACAAGATAATTGAAAAGGCGGGAATCAAGATTGCCTTTATCGGCATTGCGACACCCCAGACCATAACGACCAGCGCCCCGGTTTATTTTCAGGACGCCTATGGAAACTATATCTACGGCTTCTGTCAGGGTGATGACGGCCAGAATCTGTACAAGGCGGTTCAGTCAGCCGCCGACAGCGCCAGAGCGGCGGGGGCTGATTATGTCATTGCCCTGGCCCATCTGGGCACTGATACCGGCGCCTCGCCTTATACTTCGCCGGAGGTGATTGCCAATACCAGCGGCATTGATGCGGTGCTAGACGGCCACTCCCACAGCGTGGTGGAATGCCAGCGGGTCAAGAACAAGGCCGGCCGGTATGTCCTGCTGAGCCAGACCGGCACCGGACTGACCAGCATCGGAATGCTGTGCATTTCTGATGGCAATATCTCAACCGGTCTGATCTCCGATTACAGTGAGAAGGATGAGACCACGGCGGCTTTTATCAGCAATATTGAAAATGAATATAAGGCCCAGCTGGAGACAGTGGTGGCGACAACGGACTACAATCTGACGATATTAAATCCGCAGGACGGCAAGACCCGCATTGTCAGAACCAGTGAAACCAATCTGGGTGATCTGTGTGCCGATGCAATCAGATCTGCCACCGGAGCCGATATCGGCTTTGTCAACGGCGGCGGGGTCAGAACCAGCATTGCCGCCGGCAATATCACTTACGGCAATATTCTGTCCGTGCATCCTTTCGGCAATACCATCACCATGGTATCGGCCAGCGGCCAGCAGATTCTGGATGCTTTGGAGCTGAGCGTGCACTCCGTTCCGCAGGAGTACGGCGGCTTTCTGCAGGTGTCGGGTCTGACCTTCACTTACAACCCGGCTATTGCTTCGCCGGTGGTGCTGGATGATAACGGGCTGTTCGATCATGTGGATGAATCAGCCGCCCGCCGGGTCAGCAACGTGATGGTAAACGGCCAGCCGCTGGATGCAAATGCCGTCTACAAGGTGGCCAGCTTTGATTATCTGATCAAGTCAGCGGGCGACGGCTATACCATGTTCCAGGACTGCGAGATTATTCTGGACGGATTCATGCTGGATACCCAGGTGCTGAGCACTTATCTGCAGGACACCCTGGGCGGCACAGTCAGTTCGGATTATGCCGATCCTTACGGCAGCCAGCGGATCCAAGCCGTTAAATAGGCAGCTATCAAATAAGCAGAAAGCCAGGCGGGTGCCTGGCTTTCTTGCGAAAAGATATTGGCAAAGATCGGCTTTACTTGGCGATGCGCTGGGCCAGCGGCGCACTGTTGAGGGCCTTTTTTATGTCATAGCCGGAAATCTTGAACACCAGGGCAATGATCTGGGTAAACAGCTCCCGCTGGCCGGCCGAAAACTTGTTGAAGCTTTCGATGACCTGGGGAGCCATCCTGATCATATTGACCCCTACATCATCCAGGGTTTTCAGGCCGGCATTGTCGATGATGTCATAAATAGTATTGAAGAAGATCATCTTGTCTTCCGTGGAGATGTTGTAGACCCAGTCATTGGTGATTTTCTTTATTTCCTTGCTCTCCTCTGAATTGGTGGCTGCTCTTTCAAAGCGGGTGCCAACCAATTGCCAGGAGTAGCCGTTATGCTGGTCGATGATCTGCTTGGCATCTGACAGCACAAAAGTGCGCGGGGCATCATTGATCATCAGCATGCCAACCACGGATGACTGCGGGTTGTATATTTTCAGAACCGGCTTGATATCACTGAAGGCCTTAGTCTTGACAAAAGCCGGCGTGAAGCCGGGGCCGTCATTATTGAATATGTCCATGATGCGGTAGCGGTCATAAGCCAGAGCACCGGCATACATGGCCAGATTGCCGCCTTTGGAATGGCCTCCGACCCGCAGCCGGCGGATCGTATTGGCCTTGACCCAGCCCAGATAGTCAGCAGCTGACTGCTGGGAAGGAGTCGGACACATGATGGCAAAGTTGAAATCTTCTTTCCAGCCGACAATGGAGTTATCCGTGCCGCGGAAGGAGACATAGGCCGTGCCGTCGCTCAGACAGACGGTCAAAGCGGCAAACTGCTTTTCAATAGCCGGGTCGAAATCATAGCTGTAAGCCATCAGCTCGGCCTTGCCGAAGCGGACGCTGTCGGCCATCAGCCGGGTCATCCGGTAGTAATCAGTCAGGTTAAGAAAGTTTTCTTTGGCTTCCGGCAGCTGGGGGTGGGCCGCAAAGTAAAGACCAGCGGCTTTGTTAAGGGCAATGCGGCCGTGGCCCGGGGTCGGCACGATGCCTTTCCAGTCAACGAAAGAAAGCTGGGCTAAAACCAGGTTATCAACTTCGTTAAAGGGTGAAACGGCCAGACTTAAATCGCCGCGCCATTTCAGATAGTCAATTACGTTCATTTTCATCATCCTTCAGCAGCAGATCAATAATCTGCATTTTCGCTTGTGGGTTCAGCGGCAATGCCATTATCTCTTCGATAAGACTGGTAAAGCAGTCCAGGATGAATTCCTCCATGTCAATTACCTTGCCCGTTCTAATTATAAGGTAAAATGCGTGTAAAATTAAGACGTTTTCACAATATAGGCGGTTATGGAAGCGGCTTTGGGAAAAAGAACGGTCAGTGCGGCAGAAACCGGCATTATCGAAACGGCGCTGATGGCCAGCCAGCCTTCACTGATCAGCCCGGTGCCGGTGCAGCCGGCCAGCAGAAGATGGGCCGCCAGGGCGGATGCTGCCAGTCCGGAGCCGGCCGCCAGCATGAATCCGGCCAGCCGCTGCCGTTTGCGGCGGGGCAGACCGGTCAGCAGGCCGGCCGCAGCCGTCTGAACAGCCATGATGGCAAGATACAGGACCGCTGCCGTCAGATTGGCTCTTAGGATATTGAAATTAGCCGTGATGGCGGCCAGAACTGTCAGAAATGGGCAGAGAAAACCCGGCCAAAGACCATGACAAGCCGAAGCTGCCAGCGCCAGCAGAATCAGACAGCCGGCTAAAACAAAGGCGGCACTAAGGTGATGACCGTTAACCGTCAGGCCGGCCGCCAGAAGGGTCAGCGCGTAAACAAACAGCAGGCAGTAAGCTTTTTTCATGGTGGTTTCCTCCTTGCCCACGGTAAATTTAACGCTGCGGGCCCTCTGGCCCTGTCCAAATAATTGGACAGGTGATATAATATGCTCAGACCGGAGGCCTGACCATGAAAAACAAAGGCAGCAACAAGATAAGATTGCTCTATGAGCTGAAGTATCTGCAGCACGCCAGCAATCCCGACCATCCCCTGAATGCTTCGCAGATCATCCAGATGCTGAGCGATCAGGGCATCGAGGCGGAGCGCAAGACCATCTATGATGACATTTCCGCTTTGCAGAAAGCCGGCTATGACATCAATTCGGTCAGAGCCGCCGACCAGAGCGGCTATTATCTAAACAGTGACATTTTCGATAAAGCCGAACTGCGCCTGCTGGCCGATGCCGTGATGGCTGCTAATTTTGTGACCTCTTCCAAAACGGAGCTAATCATCGGCAAGCTCCTTTCCATGACCAATGACTATGACGCCAAGGCCATGCGGCCGACGCTGAACTACACTCACAATAAAGCGGACAATGAGCAGATCATTTATAATGTTGACGCCATTCAAAACGCCCTTGAACAGCACAAAGCCATCACCTTCCGCTACTTTGACAGCAGCATCGAGGGCAAGAAGAACTACCGTGATAAGAATTACGATCTGATTCCTTATGACATGATCTGGAACCAGGACCGCTATTACCTGATTGGCTATAATGAGAAATACAAAAATTTCAATCATTACCGGCTGGATAAAATGGAAAACATCCAGCTGCATGATACCAATCATCAGCGCGTGAATCTGGATATCAATAAGTACATGGAGCAGATGATCCAGATGTTTTCCGGTGAAGCCGAAAGGGTGGAACTTATCTGCAAAACTAAATTTGCCGGCGAGGTGCAGGATCAGTTCGGCCGGGAGATGTCTTTGATCAGCAGTAACAGCGAAGAATTCAAGATCAGTGTCAAGGCGATGATCACCGATACCTTCTTCAGTTGGATTGTCAAATTCGGCGGCAATATCCGCATCGCCAAACCGGCTTCAGTCCAGCGGCGGATGATTGCGTTTCTCAAAGAAGTTATTGCCAGTGTGCCGATTGATGATACAATAAACCAGACGTCAAAGGAGAACCCGCAATGATGACGATTAAATACACCAATACTCCGCAGGAGCTGTTTGATTATCTCTACTATGTCCGCACGCACAATGAGGATTTTAAGCGGGATGTTAAATCGACCCGGACGATCTATATCGTGCTGGCGGTCATCCTGGCCCTGTATATGGGCTATCAGTTCTACCGGGCTTATACTTCGACAGTGGAAGATGATATCGCCTCGCATATGACAGCGGTCTTCTCGACTTTCATCATGCTGCTGGTATCCGTCGTCTTCATCTTTCTGGTGCCGGCGCTGCGGCGGGGCTTTGTCAAACATGATCTGAAAAAGGAACTGAAGAAAAACGGCAGCCGGATCAGTGAGATCACGCTGGAAATCAACGAGAAGACTTTCAAATGGAAAGGCGCCTCGACCAACGGGGCCATGCGGATAACGGAAAGAAGAGAAGTTCTGGAAGCCGATAAGGCCTGGTATATTGAGATTCATAAGCCGGCCGCCAATCTGGTTGTTCCCAAGCGGGTTATGGATGAAAAGCAGACCGCTGAATTCAAGCATCTGCTCAATATTGAATAGAAAGGCCGCCCGGCCTTTTTTGGTGGCCGGCCGGACTGAAGAAGGCGGATCTTTGGCCTGGTTTTGGGCCAAAAAGGGCTGGAAACGAATAAAAACGGGTTTCTATTGCAATTTAGCAGACGGTGTACTACAATGTTAGCAGTCACAAGCAAAGAGTGCTAAAAAGGAGATTGACGGCAAATGGCTAAAAAACAATTTAAGACCGAATCAAAACGGCTGCTTGATTTAATGATTAATTCTATTTACACAAATCGGGAGATTTTTCTGCGCGAACTTATTTCCAACGCGTCGGATGCCCTGGATAAAAGACATTACCTGTCTCTGACGGATGCCAGCTATGCTTCTTCCGATCCGTTAAAGATCGATATCGAAATAGACAAGCCGGCCCGTACGCTGACGATCACGGATAACGGCGTCGGCATGGATAAGCAGGGTCTGGAAACCGAACTTGGCACCATTGCCCATTCCGGCTCGGCTGATTTCAAGAAGGCTCTTGATGAAAAGCAGAAGGATGTGGATATCATCGGCCAGTTTGGCGTCGGCTTCTATTCCTCGTTTATGGTGGCCTCCAAGGTGGTAGTCGAATCCAAGACCCCGGACCAGCCGGCCAACCGCTGGACTTCTGACGGCCAGGACGGCTATACCATTGAAGCCAGCAATAAGGAATCGGTCGGCACCAAAATAACCCTGTATCTGCGGGAAAACAACGATGATTTCAAATATGACGAATATCTGGAATCCTACAAGATTCAGGAACTGGTCAAGAAGTATTCCGACTATGTCCGCTATCCGATTCAGATGATGGTGGAAAAGAGCCGGCCGGTAGAAGGCAAAAAGGACAAGGACGGCAATCCGGAATATGAATCCTATCAGGAACTGACGACCCTTAATTCTATGGTGCCGCTGTGGCGCCGCAATAAAAAGGGCATCAAGGCCGAAGAATACAACGAATTCTACAAGGATAAATTCAATGACTGGGAAGCTCCGGCCAAGGTTATTCATTACTCGCTGGAAGGGACCATGTCATACAAGGCGCTGCTGTTTATTCCTTCCAAGGTGCCGTTTAACTATTATGCCCAGGAGTATGAACCGGGTCTGCAGCTTTATTCCAAGGGGGTCTTCATCATGGACCACGCCAAAGACCTGCTGCCGGACTGGGCCCGCTTTGTCAAGGGCCTGGTTGATACCGAAGATGTCAGTCTGAACATTTCACGTGAGATTCTGCAGCAGGACAAGCAGCTTACCCAGCTGCGCGAGTCCATCACCAAGAAAATTAAAAATGCGCTGGTGGAGATGCTGACCAAAGACCGGGACAACTATGAGAAGTTCTTCAAGAATTTCGGTCTGGGCCTGAAGTTCAGCGTTTATAACAGTTACGGCATGAATAAGGAAGAGCTGGCCGATCTGCTGCTGTATTATTCCAGCAAGGAAGACAAATATGTCACCCTGAAGGAATACAGCGAAAGAATGAAGCCGGAGCAGAAGGAAATCTACTACTGCACCGGCAAGTCCATCGAGCAGATCAAGCAGCTGCCCCAGATTGACAAGATTCTGGCCAAGGGCTATGAAGTGCTGTATCTGATGGACGATGTCGATGAGTTCGCCCTGACGATTATGCATGATTATGATAAAAAAGAGTTCAAGTCAGTCCAGAATGCCGATGTTGATCTGGAAGACGAGACCGAAAAGAAAGAAAAAGAAGAGACAGCCAAGGCCAACCAGCCGATGCTTGACAAGATGAAGGAAGCCCTCAGCGGCAAAGTCAGCGATGTGCGGATTTCCAGCCGGCTGACCAATCATCCGGTCTGCCTGGTGGCTGACAAGGGCGTTTCCATGGAAATGCAGAAGGTTCTGAACAAGACACCGGAAGGCAAGGATGTCAAAGCGGAGAAGATTTTGGAGATTAACCCCAAACACGAGGTATTTGCGGCGCTGCAGAAAGTCTATGAAAAGGATCCGGGCGCTGTCAGCAAGTATTCCGATCTGCTGTACCAGCAGGCCCTGCTGATTGAAGGATTTGCCATCGATGATCCGGTGGCCTATGCCAACGAAATCTGCGATCTGATGGTCGCTTCCAGCAAATAGCGTCTAACCGGCCCTGATAGGCCTGTCTATTGTTCAATGACACCGGAGGTGTGACAGCCTTCCGGTGTTTTTTGCTGCCTATAGCCGCCCGCCGGGCCAGAGGCATATATTATATATAAGGATGGAAAAGCCATCCCCCGCCCGGCTCTGTCTGAGTCATTCAAATTCTGTTGCGAAATGTGAAAAAAAGGCCGTGAAAGTGTCTTTCATGTGAACTTTTGAAAACATTTTCATGAATGAAAAATGTTGACAATGTGTTGCTGTGGCATTACATTATAGGGTAATAGAGTGCGATTCTCTATTCGCGAAGGGAGAAAATTATGAAGAAGTTACTTATTGCTTTATTAACCGTCTTCATGGTTTTCGGCTTAGTGGCGTGCGGTGACAGTGGTTCCAAGTTAGTTACCACCTATACCTACGTCTACGATGAGGACATTGATAACATGGACTACGTCGTAACCAACAAAGCCAATGACCATGAAATCAACGTAAACCTGGTTGAAGGTTTACTTGAAAACGACTCCAAGGGTGCTTATATCGGCGCTGTTGCCGAATCCTGGGAGTCCAACTCTGATGCGTCAGAATGGACCTTCCATCTGCGCAAGGGCGTTCAGTGGGTTACCGCTGAAGGCGAAGTCTATGCCGAGACCACGGCCCAGGATTTCTTAACCGGTCTGCAGCATGCAGCTGATTTTGATTCCCAGACCATGACGGTCGTCGATCCGTTCATCGCCAAGCTGGCCGACTATGAAAATGGTCTGTGCTCATTTGACGAAGTCGGTGTCAAAGCCACGGATGATTACACCCTGGTCTACACACTGACCGGTTCCTGCCCGTATTTCTATACGCTGTTTACCTATACCATTATGTATCCGGTCAATAAGGAATTCCTTGAGTCAAAGGGTACCGGCTGCAAGTTGGGTGCTCCGGATGTCAACAATTGTTCATTCGGCAGCGGTACTGTTGATTCAATCCTGTACAACGGACCGTATATCCTGACCACCAATGATGCCAAGTCCAAGCAGGTTCTGACCAAGAACGCCAACTACTGGGATAAGGGCAACGTTTTCCTGGATACCATTACCCTGATTTATGATGATGGCTCTGACAGCTATTCAGTCATCAAGGGTTTTGAAAACGGCACTTACAGCTTATCCGCTCTGAATGCCGCCTGGACTGATTACAATGATTACAAGACCAAGTATGAAGGCAAGGTCACCGTTTCCATGAGCAACAGCTATGCTTTCGGTATGAACCTGAACCTGAACCGCTTAAAGTATTCCGAAGGCTGGACCACTGCTGAAAAGCTGGCCAATGCCAACGGCGAAAGAGAGAATACCACCAAGGCTGTCCGCAATGCCAATTTCCGCAATGCTCTGTTAAGCGCTTTGGATCGTGTTGCCTATCTGACCCAGTCAATGACCACTGAAGTTGCCACGGCTACTTTACGTAACTTTGACGGTGTCCCTGAGCTGGTTTCCACCTCAGACGGCAAGACTTACGGCAGCTTAGTCACTGCTGCTTATGACAAACTGACCGGCACTGACATCAGCCTGGCTGATGGTCAGGACCCGTTCCTCAGCAAGGAAAAGGCTTTAGCTTATATCGAAGCCGCCAAGGCTGAAGGCGTTGTCTTCCCGGTCACCCTGGATATGCCGTACATCGGCGATGGCTCTGATATCTACAAGAACCGTGCCGCTTCCATGGTCAAGTCCATTTCTGACAACACGGATGGTCAGATCATCATCAATGCGATTTCCAAACCGCGTGAAGATGTCATGAACACCTGCTTCTACAATCTAGATGCTGCAACCTGCGATTATGATATCAATACAGCCGGCGGCTGGGGCCCGGACTTCTCCGATCCTAAGACGTTTGCGGATATCTACAGCTGCAAGAATGGCTACTATATGACTGTTTTAGGTCTGTATGGCCAGGAAACTGCTGAGTATGCTATGCAGTCTGATGCTGTTAAAGCTTCCAACGATGCTGCCATTACGGAATCCGGCTTAGCCGAATATACCGCAATGATTGAAGCGGCTGATGCAATCACCGATGATATGGATAAGCGCTATGAGGCCTATGCCGAAGCTGATGCCTATCTGGTTGCCAAGGCTATCTTCATTCCGATGCAGATGCAGACTCGTGGCGAGCGTGTTTCCAAGGTTGTTCCGTTTACCCGTGCCTACTCCGTTGCCGGTACCGGCGAATACAAGTATAAGTTTATGAAGGTCCAGGAAGATATTGTCACTGAAGAACAGTACAATACCGCTTACGCTGCCTGGTCAAAGTAAGCTAGACTTGTTTCAGATTATTATTCGGTAAATTAATTACGGATTAAGGGATTGAGCAGTTTTCAATCCCTTAATCTGTATAATGCTTTATGGGGCGATAAGGAGGAAAAGACAGATGGGTAAATATATCCTGGGGCGACTGGTAAGATCGATAATCTCTATCTTTTTGGTGGTCACGCTGACCATCATCATGATCTATACCCAGATTCCGCGTA
>CAYTET010000060.1:0-10729 GCA_964436975.1 uncultured Erysipelotrichaceae bacterium | reverse complement strand
TTTTTCATTGCAGCGAATGTTTTCTTCTTATCTTTTATGAGTGAAATAACGGTAAAAACAATCGCAATTATCCAAAACGCAATTGTAAATATATCCATACTTGACCTCCTTCTATTGATATATCCTTATTATAATGATATACTAAGCAAAAAGGTGTTACCTATGTAACACTTCGGGAGTGCATTATGAAAAAATATTCAGAATTAATGCGACAGATTGACCTTATCAAATCAATAAAGCCTGAAGAAATTGAGTCATACTTGTCTGAAGGAAGCTGTAATATAACTGAGTATGGAAAAAACAATATTGTTCATTTTGTTGGAGAATTCTGCTCAAAGCTTGAAATCATTCTCTCTGGAAAAGTGGTTATTGAGCGTATTGACGAGTCTGGCAATCTAATGACAATAGCGGATTTTTATGGCGGTGATGTCCTTGGCGGCAATCTAATGTTTTCTAAAAATCCATATTATCCGATGACCGTCACGGCTAAAGAAGCTACATTGATTTTAGAGATAAACAAGGATCGTCTATTCAGTTTGTTTTCAGATAATCATGAATTTCTAAAGAGCTATCTTGAGTATGTATCGGACCACACGGTCATTCTTGGGGATAGGATTAAGCATTATGTGAACAGAACAATTCGTGAAAGTATCATAAGCTACCTGGATTATGAACGCAAAAAGCAAAACTCAAATATAATCAAGCTTAACATGACAAAAAAGGCGTTAGCTGAAAGAATCGGAGTTCAAAGAACCTCTTTGTCCAGAGAACTTGCCAAAATGAGAGAGGACGGGTTGATAGAGTATACTCCTGTCTCTATTTCACTATTGCACAAATTCTTCAAATGAATAATATATAGAAATAACAAACCTTTTG
This sequence comes from uncultured Erysipelotrichaceae bacterium, assembly GCA_964436975.1. Classification (GTDB taxonomy): domain Bacteria; phylum Bacillota_I; class Bacilli_A; order Erysipelotrichales; family Erysipelotrichaceae; genus CAYTET01. Next base: position 9,853 of record CAYTET010000060.1, on the reverse strand, counting down.
CTTATGCAACAGTGACTGGAACAGGATCTGTAACGATAAAGATTACATCGTCTGTTTATATTCAAAAACGCATTTCAAGTGATGGTGGGTCTACATGGACCAGTTGGGTAGACGTAGCATCTGGAACATCTAATGTTACGGCAACGATTTCATTGCCGACAAATGCAAGGCAGTCTGTGCTCACTTATTACAGTGGCCAGGGAACGGTTGAAGGCGAATACTACTGCGATTATACGCAGTACGTTTCAGGAGCCACGCAGACGCTAAAGTCTTACGCATACTATAATGGCCAATGGTACGGCACACATACTATAGAGAATTACGTTTCTGGAGCTGTTTTTCAGTTTACTGCGGCTGAACTGGCCGACATTTATGCTAATGTACCGGTTACATCTGCTCCAATGTACTGTGAACTGACCACTTATCTAAATGGCACAAGCCTTGGAACTTCCTACACAAACTGGCCGTCATCAATTATCGACACGATAACAGCAGGCACGCTGTCGTATGCTGACACTAATGCCACAACAGTGGCGCTGTCAGGAAGCAATCAGAATATCATCCAGAATCAAAGCAGTCTGGCTGTAACCATCGGTGAAGCGACGGTTGATAAGAGCGCTTCAATAGTTTCGTATGCGATATACATAAATGACGTTCTGATGGCCACTGAATCGGCCGCCGGGACTTATAGTCTGGGAACACAGGATCTGTCGACAAACGCGGTTCTAAAACTTGTGATCACAGATAGCCGTGGCCAGTCTGTCACAGTCACGCTGACGATCACCGTTATTGCTTGGACGGCTCCAACAGCGACCACAACGCTTCAAAGAGTAAACAATTTCGAATCGACCGCCACGCTGGCCATTTCGGCCCAGTGGGCGTCAGAGATTGTAAACAACGTTCTGAGCCTGTCTTATCGATACAAATTGTCGTCCGCAACATCATACACAACCGGATCATCAGCGCTGACAAATGGAGCAACAACTACACTTGCCGAGACCTTCAACAGTGGGTCTGTTTACAACGTTCAGGTCGTAGTTGCAGATAGCCTGGGTTCGACCACTATTGACTTAATCCTTCCAAAAGGAGTGCCATTGCTTTACCTGGATGCCAAAAAATCATCCATCGGCATTGGCGATCTGCCAAGTGGCCAGGAAGTGCTCAGCTTAGCAAAGGGCTTGGAAGTTGTTGGAAGTTCAACAATTACTCTTACTGCTGATGAACTTATTGAAAAATTGTCAAGTGGCGGGAGTGAGAATAAAAGCATCACTTATTCCGGTCTGACCAGTGGAGTAACTGTTGACTGGTTCAAGGCATATAAAAGTGGAAAGATTGTTACGATCTATGCTAAGTTCAGCAAGTCAGCAGCCACAGCTTCCGGCAGTAATGCTCTCACATGCTCGCTTACAAACATGGCAGGCTGGCTACCACCCTATGACGTGGAAGGATTTGGCTACTATTCATCATGCGGATTTGGCATGAGATTAGAGAGCGACGGCTCAGTAACCGTCAGAAATGCTTCGGCAAGTTCAAGAACGCTGACTGACGGCATACAGTTCAGTTTGACATATGTAATAGCTTAATTCGGTATTCAGTGCGTGAGCACTTTTTTATTGCCTTAAAGGGCAGGAGGAACAAACTATGGAAGAGTTTATCGAGATTGTTAAGTATGCAGCCATTGTCGGCGCTATCGTCGCTGTGGTGGTTCAGAAGGTGAAGGAACTGGTCACGCTCAAAAATGCGCAGTGGTACACGCTCATCAGCCTGGTCTTGAACATGACGCTTGGAGTGCTCATCGCTCATCGCTTTGGCGGATTTACCTGGGAAGCGTCTTGCTGGGTAGGCGGGATTGCGTTTATCGGCGCAGATCTCATTTATAAGATACTCAACACTACCGGAGTGATGGCCAGCGCATCTGAATTGACTGATGGAGCAACTGATACTGAAGTTAAAGACGACGAATCTGCCGAGGGCTAATCATGACAAGAGCATATCTACAATGCCCGGTTGATGCCGGCGGAATCACCGCCGAGTACTCATCGGTCCACAAAGCAATCGACATCGGCTGGACGACAGCTGCTACTAAGTACTGCCCGATCTGGGCAAGCTGGGATGGCAGCATCGTAGAAGTCGGCGGCAGTGACACTTCGGTTCATGGCCGCTATGTGACGAATTACCTGGGCTATCTGACCATCGGCAGCAAGACAGGTCATTGGTGGACCAGAGATCAGCACGTTAAAGACATCTGCGTAACAGTTGGCCAGCAAGTCAAGCAGGGCGAGCGGATGGCAACAAGGTCGAACTCCGGCAAGACCAGCGCCGGAAAGAGCTATGGAGTCCATGATCACCATGCGCTTTACTTTGGAGCCTTGGATAAGCCTGGAGTCTACACACATGCCGTAGATCCACAGCCATGCACCTGGCTTTTTACCGGGCAGACCTGCAAAGGGTCGAAGATGGCCCCGCTGCCTGTTCCGGTTCCGGTTGCCAGGGATTCCACAGTTCATCAGCTGCAGGTTGTGGCTGATAAACTGCGAGTAAGATCCGGGGCCGGAACTGACAAGCCTATTCTGGACTATGCCATGCAGGGCTTCTATACAGTCGGTCAGTCAGCCACAGCAAACGGTTATACCTGGTATGAGATTGAGCCAGGTAAGTGGATGGCCATTACGAAAGGCTACTCAGTTGATATCCCGGTTGACACGGTTGAATCGCTACGGGCTCAAATTCAAGCGCTGCATGATGAATTGAGCGAACAGGGTGAGTTACTGGCAAAATCGCAGAAAGCCTGTCAGGCGGCCCAGAATGAAGCGACAGAGCGGGCTAAGATTATTGATGAAGTAAGAAAGGTGGTGGCCTAAGTGGAATTAAAAGATTTTCTTCCATATCTGTCTGTCATAATGGCGGTGATCACCTTTTTCATCGGCCGCCAGTCCGCCAGCAAAACCGACGGCAAGACTGAAGGTACCATCCTGACTAAACTAGATGTCATGCAGAGCACCATCACTGAAGTGAAAACTTCAATCACAAACTACGGCCAGCAGATCACATCCCTGGATCATCGCTTAGTGGGAGTCGAAAGAGACATGAAAACGGCCTACACCAGGATTGATGAACTTAGAAATGATATCAAGAATCTAAATAATGAGAAATGATGGGGGCTTCGGCCCCCGTTTTTTAGTGCCTAAAAATGCGCTGCTTTTTTCCCATTTTTTCCCGACAGTATGCTATTTTCTCGTTTTTTTCCGATATATTTGTGCATATTGGTGCAGATATTTGAACTTTAGACCAACAAAAAACCCAGTGTTTACTGGGTTTTGTGCACTTCTGTGCAGATAGTACAGTTATCTGGTGCGAGCAAAGGGACTCGAACCCTTATGGTTTCCCGACAGCTCCTAAGGCTGTTGCGTCTGCCAATTCCGCCATGCTCGCACACGCTGATATTATACCGCATCATTGCTGATTTGCGGCAACTGATTGACCGGCAGGGACAAGTCATTATAAAATCAGGTAATGAAAAGAAAACTGGCAGCCGTCCTGTCGCTGCTGATTCTTCTGACTGGCTGCGGCACGGAGGCGAGTGAGCAGGTGTTTACCGCTGACGGGGTCAGCATTACGCTGCCGTCATCTTTTTCAGTTGCGGAGACAACGGCTGATTATGTGGCCGGCTATACCAGTGACGATGTCATCGTCCTAATCAGCCGGACGGATAAACAAACACTGGCTGATCTTGGATATGGAACCGAATTGAGCTTGGATGAATATGGCGGTCTGGTTGTCAGCCAGTTTGATGTCGGCAGCTATCAGGCTTACCGCCGGCAGGATTATATCTTCTTTACTTATACGGCCTATGTGCTGGATGACTACTTCTTCTATACAACGGCTGTCTATCAGACAACTGAGGCCTTCTGGACGATTAGTTTTACCTGTCTGAACGCTGTTAAGGATGATTATGCCAAAGAGATGATTGCCTGGTCAGCTACGGTCAGCTTTCAATAGGGAGGTATTGAAATGAAAGTATTATGTGTGTTAGCTGATGGCTTTGAGGAGACCGAAGCCATTACCGTTATCGATCTGCTGCGGCGGGCCCAGATTCAGGCGGATGTCTTTGCCCTGGAAAGCCAGCCGATTACCGGCAGCCATGGTTTGACACTGGCCAATCTAAGTGTAATGGACTGGCCAAAAGCAGACGCTTATGATGTGCTGTTTATATCCGGCGGCCGCCATTATAAAACCCTGCAGGCGGATCAGCAGTTTGTTGAAATGGCAGATTCATTTATGAAAGCGGACCGCTATGTGGCCGCCATCTGTGCCGGTCCGACTATTCTGGGGCATAGCGGCTGGCTGAAAGACCGCGATTATACCTGCTTTACATCGATGAATGAGGACTTTGGCGGCCGCTATCATGATCAGCCGGTCTGCCGTGACGGTAAACTGTTGACCGGCCGCAGCATGGCCGCCGCCCTTGACTTCGGACTGGAACTGATCAATATGCTGGTCGGGTCCGACCGCGAAGCTGAAATCAAGGCCCGCATTTATTACTGAAACATTTGTCTTAATTAAACAAAACAGCAGTTTGACGCCGCTGTTTTTAATGGCTGTAATTCTTATTTGACAGGCATAAATAGTTTCACCAGTTTATCCTTGGCAGCTGTGTAAGGGTGATACCGCAGCGGATTATCCAGCTTATAGCCCTTGCGGACTATGCTTTTATGATGGGAGAAAGTATCAAAGCCGAAATGGCCGTGGTAGTTGCCCATGCCGCTGGCCCCGACGCCGCCAAAGGGCATATGGCTGCTGGTCAGATGCATCAGGGTGTCATTGACACAGCCGCCGCCAAAAGAGAGACGGGAAAGCAGAAGATCGGCTTTCCGGCGGTCCGCCGTGAAGATGTAACAGGCCAGAGGTTTGTCATGGGCCTTGATGGCCGTGACTGCCTGATCAAGATGCTGGTAGGTCATAACCGGTATTATGGGCCCGAAGATCTCCTGCTGCATGCAGGCATCATCGTAGCTGGCCTGATCAATGATTGTCGGTTCGATCCGGCTGCCGTTGCCATGGCCGCCGCAGACTGTCTTGGCCGGATCAATCATTGCCATGACTTTCTGATAGTGCTTGGCATCAATCATTTTGGGGTATTCATCATTGTTTAATGGATCAGGTCCAACGGCCCGGGCAATGGCGCTGCGCAGCTGGCTGATGAACTCATCATGAACGCGGGCATCGACCCAGCAGTAATCGGGAGCCACACAGGTCTGACCGCAGTTGATCGTCTTGCCAAAGACAATCCGGCGGGCGGCCACGGCTAAATCCGCCGTGTCATCAATAATGCAGGGGCTCTTGCCGCCTAATTCCAGAACCACCGGGGTCAGATTAGCCGCCGCTTTTGTCATGACCAGTTTGCCGACAGCAACACTGCCGGTAAAGAAGATGAAATCATATTTCTGCTCTAAAAGAGCGGTATTTTCCAGCCGTCCGCCCTGAATCACACTGATATAGCGCTGATCAAAGGTTGCGGTCAGCATTTCAGCAATAACCTGGGAAACCGCCGGCGCATAGGCACTGGGCTTGACAACCGCACAGTTGCCGGCGGCAATGGCGGCAACCAGCGGATTAAGGATTAGCTGCACCGGATAGTTCCAGGGAGACATTATCAGACATACCCCGAAAGGTTCGCTCAGAATCTGGCATCTGGCCGGCAGTTGGGCAATGGACGGCTTGACTCTGACCGGCCGGGCCCAGGCATCCAGATGCTTTTTAGCACAGCGGATTTCATCCAGAACCAGTCCGGTTTCCGTCATATAGCTTTCATAGGGCTTTTTGCCTAAATCCTGATATAAGGCCTGCTCCAGCTGCGGCCGGTAAGTGATGACGGCCTGCTGTAATTTAGTCAGGGCCTCTTTACGGAAGGCCAGCGGCTTAGTGGCGTCAGTGGCAAAATAGGCCTGCTGGGCGGCAACTGTCTGCTCAATGTTCATTTTACAGTCTCCTTATCAGGCTGGTATTTGGCCAGCACGGTCTGGGCCGCCATGGCTTTTAGAACGTCATGAATGATATTGTCCAGCCGGCTGGCCGGGGAATAATCGGCCGGGGCGATGAAGTTGACCCGCTGCTGGTCGGCCAGACTGCGGGCAACCTGGCTCTTTTTAGGACCGTAGACGGCAATTGAACAGCCGCCGTTGCTCTTAACAAGCTTCATGCAGGGAACATCGGTAAACCCGTCGCCGATATAGATCATCCGGCTGAAGGGAATGTCCCGGTCCGCATAATCCATATAAGAGTTGACAGTGGTGTCATCGGAGATGTCCAGGGCGTTTTTATTAATCCGGAACAGAAACTGGGTTTTATTGGTGTAGTTGACTGCTACGGCCGGCCAGTCAGCCACTCCGGAAGCATCATAATGGAACTGGCAGGCATAAACCTTGGTGAAGCAGTCATATATCGGGCATCCTTCAATGATTTCCCGGGTTCCCGAGGAAATGACAAAATGCTCCACCTGCAGTCCTAATTCTTTGCCATAGCCGTTGATCCGGCCGAAGAATTCCGGCACGCCGCTGTAAAAGACGATATCACGGCCCATCTGCTGGAAGTCCGAACGCCGGACCGGACAGTCGGCACTGCGGGCCTTTTTCAGCAGCAGGTACATATAGGCCAGAACCGAATCCATTTCATTGGCTTTCTTGACCTGGTTGACTTCACTCCAGAAGCGCTCCGGATCCAGGCCCAGTTTAGGCAGCAGGGCATATTCCTGGATGTTCTTAGCACACAGGGTCTGATCAAAGTCATACATGAGAGCAACTTTATAAGCCATGGCAGGCCTCCTGTTATTAATTAATCATCCTTCTCCAAAAATCCGCAGCTGCCGATCTGGGCAAAGCCTATCTGCTGGTACATCCGTCCGGCAGCCGGATTATAGTAGATCAGCAGCGGGGTGTGCTGACCGGCCCGGATAGCTGTGCACAGGGCTTCAACCAGCCGGCGGCCGATGCCGGCCCGGCGGTAAGCGGCACTGACGGCCACATCGCCGATTAAACTGTAAGCATCAGTCTGCGCGGCCACGCGGGCACAGCCGACAATCTTATCATCAATAACCGCCATTACGCCGGCCTGGCTGGCCAGATCAGCCGCCAGCTGACTGATGTAGTCATCAAGTGGCGGCCGGTAGCCGAAATCATCAATGGTAGCCAGAAAAGCCATCAGCCGGTCAGCCTGGCTGGCATTGGCCGGTTTAATAATATCATCAGTGGAAAGCGGCAGACTGACGGAAGCCGGCAAAGCGCATAGGGCAGTATTGTGAAGCGTCCAGCCTTTTAAATTGGGCCGGGCGGCTTCTAAAAGGTCAAAGCGGCCGTAGACCTCTTCGACCGGACTGCCGGCCAGCTTGCCGCAAAGCGGGCCCAGATCAGGATCGTCATCACTGTCAGACCACAGCGCGGCACTCAATCCTTTGATGGCCAGCAGGGAATAAGCGGTCTGCCAGAGGGCATCCGGGTCAGCCAGCATGGCCAGCAGGGGCATGTTGACTGCGGGCTGAAACTGGATTTCAGCCAGCCAGTCAGCCGGGCATTTATTAACGCTGTTGATCATTTTTATCATCTGCCAGGGCCTGTTTCAATAGCGGCACAATCTGGCTGCACTGTTCAACGGACAGACTGCAGATAGCCACACGCAGGCCCAGCTTGAAATTCAAGACATAGACATGGCGCTCCATCAGCCGCCGCTGCATCCGGCCGGCCAAAGCGGCATCGGCCATCTTTACGGTTATAAAGAAGCCTCCGGAATAGGGAAACAGGGGCAGCTGGCAGGCGGCTGCCGCCTTGATAAAAGCCGCCGCTCTTTTCTGCAGAAGTTTAATATAGGTATCTTTTTCCTGCCGGTATTCAGTCATATGGTGGCGGTAAAGCTGGCTGAAGCAGGTCATCATGCCGTTATTGACATTGCTCCAGTCGGCCCGGCAGTAGTTAAGAGCCACACTTTCAAACTGATCGACCGTGTCCTGGCTTTCAGCCATAATCACGGCGGCGCCCAGCCGCATGCCGTAAGCGGTCAGTGACTTGGAGCAGGAAAAGGCGATGATGACAGCCATGGCCGGGCCCAAATCATTGAAGCAGTTCATGTAATCGACGGCTTCATCTAAATCCGGACTGTAGTCCAGATAGGCAATATCATTGATTATGACAACCGGTCCGGCAGCACTGAGCTGCTTGAAGAAGGCCATCAGTTCGGCCCAGACAGCCCGGCCTAAAGTCAGCCCGGTCGGATTCTGGCAGGGATCATTGATTATGATGACCAGCTTGTGCTGCTCAGCCATGATTTCGGCTGCGATATCTTTCAGCCGGGGCAGCGCCGGCTGACCGTTTTTATCGACCAGGGGATAGGACTGGACGACCAGCTGTTTCTGCTTGGCCATGATGCGGTAGGAGCTCCAGGCCGGATCGGGAATCAGCAGGGTCTGGCCGGCAGTCAGGGTGGCTGAGATAGCCAGGCTGATGGCTCCGGTGCCTCCCGGTGTGCCGATGACGACATGGGGCAGTTTCAGCTGCTCTTTGCGGTTGATCCAGGCGTAGACATCCTGACAGAAGCTGGGATTGCCGCCAATGCCGGCGGCATAGGCCGCTTTCTGCCGGCTGTCCACCTGATCATATAAGTCATAAACGGTTTTCAGGGCTACCAGCCGGCCGTCTTCATCACAGAGACTACCGATGGTGGCATTTATAACCGTATGGCCCTGGGCAGCATCCTGGGTGGCCAAATTGCTGATCGCAAATGCGTTATCAACAAAGGGAGCCGTATCCAGATTGTCGGCGGTCAGGCCGTGAATTCTCTTTTCACTCATAGTTAACGCCACTTTTCTGTTTGTATTACAATTATAAGTAAAAAAAGGGCGATTGACCACTCTGGTTTGGCTATCGGAAGGTAATTCTGCTAAAATGAAACTGCTGAGGTATTAACATGAGCAATAAAACCATTTATGTTACCGGACATAAGCATCCTGACTCTGATTCCATTATTTCCGCCATGGCCTATGCCTATCTGAAACAGCAACTGGGCTATGATGCCATAGCTGTGCGCATCGGGGAAACCAATAAGGAGACCGAATACATCCTTAAGAGGTTCAACGAATTCGCGCCGCCGCTGGTCAGTGACATCCGGACCTGTCTGAGGGATATTGAGTTTGATGATGTCATCACCTGCCGGCCGGATACCAACATCGGCCGGGCCATGGATATGATGAATAACAATAAGAAGAAAGTCATCGCCGTGACTGACAGCAATGATGATCTGGTCGGCATGGCCACTATTTCCGATATCACTTCCCATATTGTCGGCGATCCGCAGAAAAGGGCTGAACTCCTCAGCAAGACGCCGCTGGCGGCTATTGCCGAGATACTGAAGGGCCAGATAATATACCAGGCTGACGCGCCGGCTTCCAACGGCCAGCTTTTAATAGCCGGTTTGGGACAGTCGCTGCTTTGCCGGGACATGATTGTAGTGACCGGTGATGATTATGAAAGCCAATTGGAAGCGATTCAGAATCAGGCCCGGGTTATCATTGCCTCCTGTGCCAAAGGCTTTAACGAAGCGGTTATGAAGCAGGCCCAGATTGATGGCTGTACCCTGATGGTCTGCCCGCTGTCCATTTATGATGTGACCCGCTTCATCGATCTGGCGGCTCCGATCAGGCTGGTAATGAGCAATAAACTGACGGCCTTTAAACTGGATGATCAGATTGATGATGTGAAGATCCGCATCAATAATTCCCGTTACCGCTCTTATCCGGTAATGGATTCCCGCAACCATATAGTGGGTACGGTTTCCCGCTTCCACCTGTTCAGACATAACAACCGCAACC
>CAYTET010000059.1:0-10857 GCA_964436975.1 uncultured Erysipelotrichaceae bacterium | reverse complement strand
CAAACGGGAACAAGGCGAGGGGGTGCATTTTGTATCAAACTCGTGTTCTTTGCCAGACAGTCCCATATGAAGAGAAAGTCACCCTGATTGAAGACAAGCCGGGCCAGCTGGCAGAGACGCTGCAGATCACTGACCGGTTCAATGCCGAAGCGGCCCAGTGCCATAATGACAGCCGATCGGCTAACCTGCTGGATGATCGGGCACTGGTTCAAGCCGGAGCAGCGGGGCCGGCTTTGCAGAAAATCTGCCGGACCGCCGACCAGCTGGCTTTACGGAGTCAGAAACACTACTTGACAGCCATCCGCTGCTTTTCACTGCTTGGCGCCTGCCTGGTTCTGGCTTTTCTGCTTTATGATGAAATGGAATCCGATCTGTTTCTGGTGGTGTACGGTCTGCTTATTTTGATTTATGCGCTGACCTATGCAGCGGTAACCAAGCAGGGCAATCATAAGCGCTATCTGCAGTACCGCATGCTGGCCGAAACGGCCCGGGCGCAGTTTTACCTGACGGCCGCTGGGATTGATTATAATGTTGCCGGCGCCTTTACCTGGACGCAGCAGGAACAGGCTGTCTGGGTCATAAAAGCAATCCGGGCCCTGCTGCTGGCCGACCCTGGCCAGCCGGGCCGCGTTGATACTGACATAATCAGAAAGGCCTGGATAGACGGTCAGCAGGCTTATCATCTTAAAGCCGCCAACCGCAGTCACAAGGAATTCGGCCTCAGTGAAAGAGCCAGCCGGATCATGCTGGTCAGTTCGATCGTTCTGTTTGCGGCGGTGGTATTGCTGGAATTCGGATTCGGTCAGGCAATGATACGCCCGGTGTTCAGCTTTGTTCTGCCGGCTGTCTTTTTGCCCCATGCCGGTCAGGTCTTTACCTGGCGCAGTCTGCTGAAGATTCTGCTGGGCAGCATTTCGGCCGCCACCTTTTTTGTGGGCAATTATTACGGCCGGCTGTCTCTGCAGCGGAAAAATGAAGATCATGAAAAAATGGCCCGGCTTTATGCCCGCGCGGCCCGGCTGCTGGATGACAAGCAGATGCCGGCCGACCAGCTCTTTATCAGCCTGGCCCGCCAGGAGATTATCGAAAACGGCAACTGGTATTCATACTGCAGTGAGAATCCGCCTTCTTTCAATCTGTAATTACGGTTTTAATTCTCTATTCAAACAGCTTCGGCTGTTTTTTCGTCTGCGGGTTACCAGGGGCGTATAATAGAAGCAGTTATAAGTTTTGGAAAAGGGGTTTAGCTAATGACAAATGATAAGAAACCGTTAACCAGCATGCGTTTTTGGATTTTGGTATGGACGATGGGGGTAGCCGGCCAGCTGTGCTGGAATATGGAGAACCAGTGGTTCAACACCTTCATATACGCCAAGATTGCCAAAGACCCCACCATCATCTCCTGGATGGTGGCCGTATCGGCCATTGCCACGGCCATCTCAACGTTTGTTTTCGGAACCTGGTCCGACCGGGTCGGCAAAAGAAAACCGTTTGTGGTGGTCGGCTATCTGATGTGGGGCATCTTTACAATCCTGTTCGGAATGACCCAGTACATCAATACCGGCAGTTCGGCTCTGGTTTTAGCCGCCAGCGCTGCTGTCATTGCCGATGCCATCATGAGTTTCTTTGGCTCAATGGGCAATGATGCCGGCTTTAATGCCTGGATGAATGATAATATGACGCCCACCAACCGCGGTCATATCGGCGCCGCCAGTGCCACCCAGCCCATTATCGGCACTATTGTCGGAACCGTGGCCGGCGGGATTCTGGTCGGTGAAAACGACAACTACATGCTGCTGTTTGTCGTGATGGGTCTGTTGGTCATCATCCTGGGCATCGTCGCCTTATTCGGGATGAAAGATGCCGGCGGACTGAAGAAGAACATCGATGGAACGTTTACCCACCAGCTGCTGAGCGTCTTTAATTTCAAAAAGTTTTTTGCCATGAAAGAGCTGGTCTGGGTCAATATCACTCTAGCCTGCTACTTCATTGCGTTTAACATGTACTTTACCCATATCGGCAATTACATTATCTATTACCTGGGCTTTTCCGCCGACAAGATGGGTCTGATTGAAGGCATCGGGCTGATCCTGGCCATGGCGGTTGTCATTCCAACCTCCAAATATATCAACCTGAATAAATATCCGCTGCTCTGCACGGTTTCTATTGTGCTGAACTTTTTAGGCGTTATGGTGTTAGGTCTGTTTGTGCGGCCGGAAAATGTTGATGTTACTACCATTTTCAATATTGTGCCGCTATTGGGCATTTTCCTGATCGGGGCCGGCTATGTGCTTTTCCTGCAGACGATTACGGTCTGGAGCAAGGAACTGTACCCGGCTAATGCCCGCGGCCAGTTTGAAGGCATCCGCATTATTTTCTTTGTGCTGATTCCCATGATTGTCGCTCCGCTGATTTCCAATCCGATTATCAAGCAGTCCGGCCAGTATATTGATGAAAACGGCTTTGTGGCCTATCTGCCCACTTATGTGCTGTTCTTGGTGGCGGCCGTGCTGATCCTGATTACCTTTATTCCGCTGGTTTATGCCAGCCGCTATCATGACCGGCGGATGGCTGAATCAGTCAGGCTGACAAAATGAAGTGGTATTTTATCCTGCTGATTGCCGTAGGGGCAGTCGGTGTGATTATGTTTGTCGGCCTGTGTCTTTATCTGGCCCGCTTTGTGGCCCGGCCGCACCATCAGAGTCTGGCTGATGTCAGGCAGCGGGATGAAGGCGTTGCCGCCTTCAAGCCGCTGTGGCAGCAGTATGACCGCAGTGCGAAAAAGTCCTACCTTATTGCTTCCTATGACGGCTGCCAGCTGCAGGCCGAGTTTATCCCGGCGGTCACCACAAGCAAGCATTACGTGATCATTTCCCACGGCTATTCGGCCAACCGGATGGGCAGTGTCAAGTATGCCATGATGTTTGTCAGTCTGGGCTATAATGCCGTCATTTATGACAACCGCGGTCATGGCAGCAACCGCAACGAACCGACGACTATGGGTCTGAAGGAAAGCCGTGACCTGATAGCGGTGATTGAAGATACCCGTAAGCGCTGCGGCTTTGACATTATCATCGGCCTGCACGGTGAATCGATGGGCTCCGGCCTGCAGATAATGGCTCTTAAATATCATCCTGCCGTCAGGTTTATTGTCAATGACTGCGGCTATGCCGATTTGGTCAATGTCCTGCAGGGCGGCCTGCGCTCTATTTTCAAGCTGCCGGTCTGGCTGGTCGGCCCGGCCAGTCTATTATGCCGGCTGATGTACGGCTACCGCTTTGAACAGTGCCGGCCGATTGACCAGCTTAAGGATAACCAGATTCCCATCTGCTTTATTCACGGCCAGGATGATGACTTCATCACAAGTGATAACAGCGTCCGCATGCAAAAAGAAACAGCCGGCTACAGCCAGCTGCATCTGATACCCAAGGCAGCGCATGCCCAGTCGGTATATGTGGATTATCCAGGATACTGCGCTATTGTAAAAGCGTTTACGGACCGCGTTGATCCGCGTCAAGATTAAAGCAGGGTTATGCCGGCTTGCTGGCAGGCAGTCTGGGTTTTATCATCCCATAAAGATGACTGAACTTCCCCGATATGAGCCTTGTTAAGCAGCAGCATGCACAGCCGTGACTGCCCGATGCCTCCGCCGATAGTCAGCGGCAGCTTATTGGCGGCCAGCAGCTGGTGGAAGGGCAGGCCGGCCCGGCTCTGACAGCCGGCCTCGGCTAACTGCCGGGTCAGGGAAGCCGGATCGACTCTGATGCCCATGCTGCTGATTTCAAAGGCACAGTCTAACAGCGGGTTGTAATACAGCAGGTCGCCATTGAGATCCCAGTCATCATAGTCCGGGGCCCGGCCGTCATGAGGCTGGCCGTTGGAAAGTTTGTGGCCGATGCCGATGATAAAAGCGGTATGATGCTGGCGCAGAAATTCGTTTTCCCGCTGCTTGGCATCAAGGTCAGGATACAGATCCAGCAGCTGCTGGGCCGTTATAAAAGTGACTTCATGGCATAGCTGGGTCGGCAGGGCGGGGTATTTGGCCCGGACAACAGCTAAGGTATAGCTGATGGCCTCCGCAATGCTTTCGACCGTCTGCTTCAGATAGGGAATGGTCCGCTGGTCTTCACTGATCACTTTCTCCCAGTCCCACTGGTCGACGTAAATGCTGTGAAGATTGTCAACGTCTTCATCACGGCGGATGGCATTCATGTCAGCATAAATGCCCTTGCCGGCAAAAAAGCCGTAGCGGTACAAGGCGTACCGCTTCCACTTGGCTAAGGAATGAACGACCTGGCCGGTTGAGCCGGTAGCGGGAATATCAAAGCTGACCGGTCTTTCCACGCCGTTGAGATCATCGTTGAGTCCGGAAGCCGGATCAACAAACAGCGGGGCGGAAACTCTTTTTAGAATGAGAACCGCGGCTAAAGCGCTCTGAAACGTCTGCTTGATCAGGGCAATGGCGCTTTGCGTATCATACATGTCCAGAACTGAATGATAGTCTTTGGGAATAATTGTTGTCATAACGGGCCTCCCCGGGTTTATTTGTCGCCTATTGTACCGCGTCAGTACCGTTAGCGCAAACAAAATATTTCCTAATGACCAATGAAAGTGCTAACATTGACCTGCAGCAGAAAAAGGAAGGTTTCTATGGAATATATCCGTCATGATCAGTGGCTTACTATTACCATTAAGCAGGATTATGCCAACCAGTCCGTGGCTTTTTTTCTACAGGCTTTTCATATCGGCCGCAAAGCGGCGGCTTATTGGCTGGATGGCCGGATTATGCGCCGCGGCCTGCGGCTGCAGCCGGCTGATGTGCTCCAGGCCAATGACCGGCTGGATATCAAGGCCTTTGAAGATCAGGACGTGGATTACCGGCCGGACGGTCAGCCGGCCCAGCTGGTCTACAGGGATGACATCATCGCCGTGTTCAATAAGCCGGCTGGTTTGATCATCTATCCGGATACCACGGACGGCTGTGGTACTTTGGCCAATATGGTGGCCGCCTATTACTTAAGTCATAATATCAAAGCCGCGGTCCGGCCGCTCCACCGGCTCGACCAGGCCACTTCCGGACTGGTTGTCTATTCCCTGTCCCCGTTTTTTCAGCCGCTGCTTGACAGCATGATGGCTGAAAAAAAGATTCACCGCTATTATTACGCTTTGGCGGTTGGTGAAATGAAGGGGTCGGGCCGGATCAGTGCACCGATCGGCAAAGACCGCCACGACGCTAAAAAGAGAAGGGTCAGTCCAACCGGCCAGAGTGCCGTCACGGAATATCAGGTCATCCGCAGCGGCAAGAGCACCAGTCTGCTCAAATGCACTCTGCTGACCGGCCGGACCCATCAGATCAGAGTGCATCTGGCTTATATCCATCATCCCGTGGTCAACGATCCGCTCTATGGCAGCGGCATTGGACCGCTGGGTCTGCAGGCCTACCGTCTGGATTTAGTGTCGCCCCTGACCGGCCGGCCGGTTTCGGTTGAAATACCAAATATTCTGGAAGAAAAAGGAAACCAGCCGGAATGAAGATCATCAATACGGAAATCAAAGATCTGCCGGCTGTCAGCTGTCTGTACAGCCAGGCCCGCCGTTATATGGCGGCCCATGGCAATCCGGACCAGTGGGGCCGGCAGCGGCCGGCCCGGGCCAAGATAGCTGCGGACATCAAGGACAGGGTCCACTACTGCTGCTGGGATGATGATAATAATCTGGCGGCCGCTTTTACTTTCCGGCCGGGTCCGGATCCGACCTATGCCGTCATTGACGGCAGCTGGCTTGATGACGGCCCTTATTATGTGATCCATTCCTTTGCGGTGGCGTTTCATCATCATGGCATCGGATCATTCTGCCTGAACTGGGCATTGGAAAACAGCGGCAATATCCGTATCGATACCCACCGCCGCAATGAACCGATGCGCCGGCTGCTGGTTCAAACCGGCTTTGTTTATTGTGGTATTATTATCACAGACAATGGCACACCCCGGCTGGCTTATCAGTGTAAAACAGCCGGAAAAAGTGGCGAAGGGAGACCAAATACAAATGATTAAATGTGGAATTGCCGGCCTGGGCCGGATGGGGCAGATTCATGCTCTTAATATAGCCAACCGGATTGGCGGCTGTCAGATCAGCGCGGTCTGCACCCACCAGCCGGCCGGCCTTGATTTTGCCAGCCACCAGCTGAACAAGCCGAAGATTTATGACGATTATGCGGAAATGGTGAAGGATGACAATGTTGATGCGGTCATTATTGTCACGGCATCCGACCGGCACTGCCAGCAGGTCATCCAGGCTTTGCAGGCCGGCAAGCATGTCTTTACGGAAAAGCCGCTGGGCACTGATCTGGCCAGCTGCCAGCAGGTCGCCGACTGTGTCAGCCAGCATCCGGAGCTGATTTTCATGGTTGGCTTTATGCGCCGCTATGATCCCACCTATGCCTATGCCATGGAGAAAATAAAAGCCGGTGCTATCGGCACACCGTATCTGATCAAGGCCACCGCCTTGGATCCGGCGGCGGCCGCGGCTGAATTCATCAAGTACACCAAGCATTCGGCCGGCATCTTTCTGGATCTGGGAATTCATGACCTTGATTTGATGCGCTGGTATCTGAACAGCGAAATTACCGAGATTTATGCCCAGGGCGCCACTTTCAAATATCCCCAATTCCATCAATTGGGCGATGATGAAACCGCCATTGCTTCCCTGAAGTTTGCCAGCGGGGCGCTGGGCCAGATGCACATCGGCCGGACCGGCCCGGACGGGTATCATGTTGAAACCGAGATTGTCGGGACGGAAGGCACCATCCGGGTGTCGGCAGTTCCGGCTAAAAACCGGGCCGAACTTCTGCTCAACGGCCGGGTTGAAACCGAGTGTCTGGAAGGCTTTCCACAGCGGTTTGAGCAGGCTTACCTGAATGAAATGACCGCGTTTATCAGTTGCATTGCTTCCGGCCGCCAGCCCGAAGTCAGCGTCAATGACGGCCTGCAGGCCGTTAGGGCCGCTTTAGCTGCCAAAAAAGCCTGGCAGACCGGCCAGGCAGTAAAGCTTTAAATAACAGGTTAGAAAAGCACAGCCATCAATTAAGGTGACTGTGCTTTTATTTGTCTTACAGGTTTTCCAGATCCTGCTTCCAGATATTGACGCAGGCATCAGACGGCATCCGCCAGTCACCCCGGGGTGACAGCACCACGGTTCCGACTTTCGGACCGTCGGGCAGACAGCTCCGCTTGAACTGCTGGCTGAAGAACCGGCGGTAGAATGTTTTAAGCCATTTCAGAATGGTCTGGTCATCATACTGGCCGGCAAAGGCGTAGCGGGCCAGCCGGTAGACCTTATGGGGTGCGGCATGCCAGCGGATGGCCTGGTACAGGAAGAAATCATGCAGGATATAAGGACCGATCAGATCTTCGGTCTTCTGACTGATCTGGCCGGCGGCATCGGCCGGCAGCAGTTCGGGCGAAATCGGGGTAGCCAGAATATCATCAAGCACCCCGGTAAGAACGGCATCCTGGCCATCCTTGTGGGCAACATAGCCGATGATATACTTGACCAGCGTCTTGGGAATGGATGTGTTGACGGCATACATGCTCATATGGTCGCCGTTGTAGGTGCACCAGCCTAAAGCCAGCTCCGAAAGGTCACCGGTGCCGATGACCAGACCGTTTGTCTGGTTGGCAATATCCATCAGAACCATTGTCCGCATCCGGGCCTGGGCATTTTCATAGGTCACCGAATGATCGTTGAAGTCATGGCCGATATCAGCCAGATGCTGGCGGACCGCCGCCGAGATGTCAATGGTTCGCAATTCGGCACCCAGGGCCTGCGCCAGCAAAACCGCATTATCCTTAGTGCGGGCAGTGGTGCCAAAGCAGGGCATGGTGACCGCAATCAGATCGCTGGCCGGCCGGTTCAGTTTTTTCAGGGCGGTTATGGTAATCAGGGCAGCCAGGGTTGAATCCAGTCCGCCGGACAGGCCGATGACACAGGTCTTGCTGCCGACATGGGCCAGCCGGGTCTGCAGTCCTAACGCCGTGATCTGCAGAATTTCTTCGCAGCGGGCGGCCCGCTGGTCAGGATTGTGCGGCACAAAGGGAGTGTCAGAGATAAAGCGGGTCAGCGGGGTTTCCTCCACTGTCAGATCAAAGGGAATGAAAAGCTGGTCTGGATCGGCCTGATGGGCATATGTCTGCAGCCGTCTTCTTTCCTCGTCCAGTTTGAAAATGTCGATTTCACTGGTCAGCAGACCGCCTTTAAAGCGCTGCTCGGCAATTATTGAACCGTTTTCGCTGATGATATCGTGACCGGAGAAGACCACATCGGTGGTAGATTCGCCGGCCCCGCAGGAAGTATAGATATAGCCGCAGCCTAATTTGCCGCTGTGGGCGGCTATCATATTGCGGCGGTATTCGGCTTTGCCGATGACTTCGTTGGAGGCTGAAAGGTTGCCGATGATCAAAGCGCCGTCGGCACACATTTCAATAGAAGGTGAGGCGGGAACCCAGACGTCTTCACAGATTTCAAAGCCGATTTTAAGCAGGGGCAGCTGCCGGCAGGTAAAAACCAGTCCGGCCCCGAAGGGTATATTGTCCTGGCCCAGCAGGGAAACGGTCTGAACGGTTGCTTCGGCGGCCGCAAACTGCCGTTTTTCATAGAATTCGCCGTAATTAGGCAGATGATCTTTAGGCACAATCCCTAAAATGCGGCCGCGGCAGATAATGGCGGCAGCATTATACAGGACATTATTAAATGAGACCGGCAGGCCGACGGCGGTAACCATATCCAGCTCTTCGCTGGCTTTGACAACCTGCTGCAGCGCCGCCAGGGCGCCGTCTAACAGGGTGTCATGGAAGAATAGGTCTGAGCAGGTATAAGCCGTCAGACCCAGTTCCGGCAGCACTAAAACCTTTACTTTGGCCTGGGCGGCCTGCTGCATGATCTGAATTGTTTTCTGCCCGTTAAATTCCGTGTCCGCCACCTTTACTTCAGGGGTGCCGGCGGCAACTTTAATGAATCCGTCTTTCATTTTTTTATTATTACTGATGAAAAGCCCTGCGGCCTTTCATGGTTTCCTTTCGCAAGTAAATATTAACTTGATTAACGGATGGTTGCAACCAAAACAGCACCGCATAAGTTTGGCCGGCTGCTTCTTTTATTGCGGAAGGTCCTGATAAAAGCAGCCGGTTTTGGCATTCTGTGGTAGAATAACGAATATCGACAGAAAGAGAGCAGCTATGAGACTGTTTGTCGCAGTGAATTTTTCAGCCCCCATGCTGAAAGCATTAACGGAAGCTCAAAAGCAGCTTAAGATGCAGGCGCGCAGCGGTGACTATGTCAGACCGGCCAACTTTCATCTTACCCTGGCTTTTATCGGTGAAATGGAAAACTCCTTTACGGTGAAAGGGATTCTGGAAAGAATCCAGGCCGCCCCGTTTCCCATTGCCCTGGCCGGCGCTGATCATTTTGATGACATTTACTTTGTCAGTTTGGCCCAGCAGGGCCGGCTGAATGAACTGGCCGGCCGG
This sequence comes from uncultured Erysipelotrichaceae bacterium, assembly GCA_964436975.1. Classification (GTDB taxonomy): domain Bacteria; phylum Bacillota_I; class Bacilli_A; order Erysipelotrichales; family Erysipelotrichaceae; genus CAYTET01. The sequence goes on along the minus strand of CAYTET010000059.1, from coordinate 1,333 downwards.
ATCAGGGAAGACCTGAAGCAGGCTGGTCTGCCCTGTGATGACAAGCCTTTTATACCCCACATTACCCTGGGCCGGCGGATTGATGAGACTTCACGAATTGTCCTGCCGGTGCCTTTTGTCGGGATGATGGTCGACCGTTTTTTCCTGATGAAATCAGAACGCATTGAAGGAAATCTGGTTTATACCGAAATCGGGCGGTTTATGCTGACAGATAAAGGAGACCAATTATGAAGAAACTGATTGTGCTGATGATCCTGCTGGCTCTGCTGACCGGCTGCCAGACAACCGGATCGGCTGATGCCGCCAAATTCAAAGAAGAATACGAGGCAGAAAACGGCCAGGACAACGGCAATGGCAAGACCTACACCACCATGACCATTTCGGCGGATAATCCGATCGTCTATGCAACCGGTGCCGATGTGCTGACCACATTGACAGAGGGCTCAGGCATCATTCTGTTCGGCTTTCCGCAGTGCCCCTGGTGCCGGCTGATTATTCCGGTGCTGCTGGAAATGGCTGCCGAAAACAATGTCGATAAGATTCTGTACTATAACAACAAGGACCAGCGGGACACCAAGACACTGGATGCCAGCGGCCAGATTGTTACCGAGCAGACGGGAACGGATGAATACTATCAGATTCTAACGGCTTTAGGCGATTATGCCAGTGTCTATGCCGGACTGAATGATGATTCCGTCAAACGGCTGTACTTTCCAACGGTTGTCTTTGTATCGGCGGGAACGATTGTCGGGCTGCATGTTTCGGCGGTTGACAGTGTGACCGACCCTTACCAGCCGCTGACTGATCAGCAGCATGATGAACTGCTGGCGGTTTATCAGAATCTGTACCAGGATTACACGGATGCCGCCAAAGGATGCAAATACGGATCAGCCTGTTAAATAAGCCGCTGCGGCGGCTTTTCTTTCGGGCCAAAGAAAAACCAGCAGTTACGCTGGTCAGATCTTTATTATTGTGACTTGCTTAGATGGCTTTGCGAGCCTTCAAAGTCTTCAGTGCCCGGGCCGAAACGCGGACAACAGTTGGCTTGCCATCAATCTCCATCTTCACTTTCTGCAGGTTGACGTTCCACTTGCGCTTGGTAGCTCTGAATGAGTGGGAAATCTGATTGCCTGAAATGGGACCTTTGCCAGTCACGGCGCATACTCTTGACATTTCCGTGACCTCCTTTCAAATAATGCTTGTAAATAATAACATGTAAAAAACCAAATTGCAAGAGACGTAAAAACCAATGCAGCAGCGTAAAACCAATGCAGCAGCGTGTGGTTATCAAGTGATAATGTCTTAATGGTTATCAAGGGAAAATGTCCCAACC
>CAYTET010000058.1:0-12242 GCA_964436975.1 uncultured Erysipelotrichaceae bacterium | reverse complement strand
CGACCGGCAATCTTGATCCGGCCAAGTCAAACGAGATAGTAGAGCTTTTGGAAAAGATCAACCGGACCGGCACGACCATTATCATGGTGACCCATGATAATAATCTGGTCGACAGTTTCCGTCATCGCACCATTAAGCTGCAGGAAGGCCATATTGTGGCTGACCGCAGAGAAGGGGGCTACATTCCGGATGTTTAGAGCTATCGCCCATGATTTTCATGAAGCCTTCACCGGCATAACCCGCCATGTTGCCATGGCCCTTTCGGCCGCCAATGCCGTCATGGTCACCCTTCTTTTAGTCAGCGTGCTGACGGTTATTGTGGCCAATGTCTCCCAGATCACCCAGAAGCTGGAAAAGGATATCCGGATCTATGCTTCCATCAGCAACGATGTCAGCGACAGCGATGTTGATCTGATCCAGCAGCAGATCAAAGCCATCAGCGGGGTCAGCGGCGTGGAATACTCCAGCAAGGATAACGAGCTGGATATGTTCATTGACTATTACGGTTCAATATTTGAGGTCTACCGGGATGACAATCCGCTGGAGCGGGTCTTTTATGTGGATGTGTCCTCCGGCACGATGCTGTCGGAAGTCAGCAGCCAGATCAGTCAGATCCAGGGCATTGACAAGGTCGATTTCGGCGGCACGACGGTGGAAGATTTCATCACGGTGCTGAATGATATCCGCTACGGCGGCGCCATTTTCGTAATCGCCCTGACGATTCTGGCGGTCTTTCTGATCAACAATACCATCAACATGACAATTCATGCCCGCCAGCCGGAGATCGGCATCATGCGCAATGTCGGCGCCACTAACGGCTATATCCGCCGGCCCTTTGTGCTGGAAGGCGTTTTCATCGGCCTGATCGGCTCGCTGATTCCGGTCGGCGTGACAATAATAGGCTATCAGTATATCTACAATATCTTAGGCGGCCAGCTGGTCAGCGGAATGCTGAAGCTGCTGCCGGTTTATCCCTTTGCCTACCTGCTGTCAGCCTGTCTGATCGGACTGGGCGTGCTGGTCGGCTTTATGGGCTCATTCTTCTCCGTCAACCGGTATCTGAGGTGGCGTCGATGAAAAAGCTATTCAAGCGCTCCGCTATCGTCATCACGGTGCTGGCCTTTCTGGCCGGCTGCTATATCTGGATACCGGAAGAGCAGGATGACTTTGACATCTGGGCGGCCTTGGCCACCAGCACTGATTTTGCCAATAACGAGGACTATTACTATGACCTCTGTTCTTCTGTCGGCCTGACTTCGGCCCAGAAGATAACCTGCAGCCAGTTCCGTGATTACATCGCGGACAAGCAGTCTGATCTGGAAGACCAGATCAAGCAGAACGAGAATGACATTGAAAAGATGAAGGCCAATATCACCGAGCAGGGCCAGAAGATAGAGCAGATCAACGACGAGATCGAGACGGTCCAAAAACGCATCGACAAACTCAATGCCTCCATTACCAAAATTGAAGGCAACATTGCTTCCCTGCAGGCCCAGATTGATGAAAGGCAGGCCAAGATTGATGATCTCAATGACGGCATAAAAACCCGGATGGCCGCCAACCAGAGCAATGTAAGTCTGAACACCTATATCAGTTTTATCATGGATTCTTCTTCGATTGTCGATCTGATCCGGCGCGTTAACGCCCTCAACAGCATTACCGATTATGACGTCTCTAAAATAGAGGAGATGGAAAACGAGAAAACGCTGCTGCAGGCTGACATTGATGAACTGGCTGATCAGAAGCAGACTTTGGAAGCGGATAAATCCGATGCCGAAGGCATGAAGAATTCGCTGACCAAGCTGAAGAAGCAGGCCAACGAACTGATTCAGGAATATTCGCGCATCGAGGCTAATCTGATAAATGAGATTGATAATGCCAAAGACGATGTGGCCAAACTGGAAGATGTCATGGGCGAAATTGACAAGGCCCTGGGTGACTTCTATCCGTCCGATCACTTCTATCATTTTGTCAACCATTCCTTCTCGGTGACAACCGGCTGTTACTATTACACCTGGGGCAGTCTGAAGGGCAATTTCCACGGAGCCATTGATGCGGCTCTGGGATCAACTAATTCCATATACGCCGTCGCCAACGGCTATGTTGTTTCGGTGGGCACCGGATGTGCCCGCGGCTGGCTGGGCAATACCTGCAACAACGGCAAGGGCAATTATGTCATGTACGTCTGCCAGGTCGGCGATATTGTCTACGGCATCATGTGCCAGCATATGAGTTCGGTGGCCGTGGAGGTCGGTGATGTGGTAAGAGGCGGTTCGACGGTACTGGGCAAAGTCGGCTCTACCGGCAGCTCCACCGGCAACCATGTGCACTTTGCCATGTATTACCTGAAAGGCTACACCATTACCAGCGCCATCAAGTATTATGCCAGTCTGACCAGCCGGAGCTATTACTGGGGACTGACCTACAATATCTCCAGTTCCTGCCAGCGGCGCAATTACAAGGCACCCTGCATTCTTAATCCTTCGGATTATTACAACATCTACTACGGCAAAACCTACTACTGGTAAAACAGCCGGCGGCTCTAAGACAGTAAAGGATACTATAAGCACAGGCTGACGCGATTTCATTCTCCGGCTCGTGCTTTTATTGATGCCAAGCGGCCAGCGGCTTCACAAAAAAACTGCCGGCTTAGCTAAGCCGGGCAGTCTTAATCAGATATGGATAAGCCGCTTACTGGTAGATTATGTTGATGACGGCCTTTTCGTCCAGGCCGGTCAGCAGGGATTTATACAGGGCAGTCAGCTGGTCGCTGGCCGAAGCGCGGGCTGCCTCCAGATAAGCCGGCTTGCTGCACTCGGCTTCCATGGCCTGCTGGATGTCGGTCTGCAGAACCTGCTGCTGCTGCTGGGTAAGCTTGATATCGCCCCAGCCCAGCGGGCCGCGCTCGATATCATCAAACTCGGTCTTGGTAATGTCATAATTGACCGTTTTTAGTTTTACATCGGGAACGGTGACGGTAATGATTCGGTTAGTCTGGTCAACTGTCACCATGGCGGCATCAAGCTGCGCCAGATCAACGACATAGATGCCGGTGCCGTAGGAATGAACGGCCTGGGTCTTCTTGAACCAGCTGATGTTCAGCAGTTCGTTGGTGACTTCGCTGTCAACCTTGACATCAACCTCATAAACGATCAGTTCGGCTTTCTGCCGGCTGCCGGTGGTAATGACGGAGATGATTTCATCAGAGTTATATCCCAAAACGGGATCAGGCTGCAGGATGCCGAAAGTCAGTTCCGGCAGACTCCAGCTGAATGTCTTGTTGGCCCAGGCTGACAGCTTGGTCCAGCCAAACCAGACCGCAACGATGATCACGGCCCAGCTGATGATAGTGGTAAGCAGTTTATTGCGCAGTTTTTTCATGGCGGAACCGCTCCCTTCTATTGATAATATAGCATAATAACAAATTTCTGGGTATTGTCAAAAGCCCGGCCGGCAAAGACAAGCGCGCAAAGATGTTGTAGAATAGAACCAATGCGGAAAGGCTGTGATGTCATGGAAGCGCAGTTATGGGATAAAGGGCGCCGGATCAGACTGTTGGTCTTTGATATTGACGGCACCACTTACCGCAACGATATCCATGACAATCCGGCTTCGACAATGGACGCTTTGCGCCGGATGAAGAAAGCCGGCTATAAACTGGCTGTCTGCACCAGCCGCAGCCGTGACGAAATGATCCATCTGGCCCCGGCTTATCTTGATCTGATGGATGCGGTGGCCCTGGTGGCCGGCGGCATTATCAATTACCCGGACCGGACGGACGTCTTTTATCTTGATGAAAGTGAAATTGCGCCCGGCTTGGCGCTGCTCGATCAGTATCAGGCGGTTTACCGCTGGGTTGACGGGCAGGGCCGCGGCTACCTCAACCGCCATGTCGACCGCTATGACAATATTTTCATCCGTCTTTACCAAATGTGCCCGCCGTTAAGGGTGTATGACGGCAGCGGCATGTCCCATCTGCTGTATTATGATATCGAACCGGCCCAGAACCAGGCGGTCAAGAACTGCTTTGCCGGCAGCCAGATTGTTGAGTTTTCGCCCTGTCATGAGATTACGGCCCCAGGGGTCGACAAGGCGCTGACGATCAGCAAGCTGGCCGCCCACTTCGGTCTGACGGCTGATCAGACCGCCGTCTTCGGGGATGGCGGCAATGATGTCGGCATGCTGCAGAAGGCCGGACTTGGCATTGCCATGGGCAACGGCAGCACGGCCTGTAAAAAAGCTGCTGATTATGTAACTGACCGCATTGAAAATGACGGGATGTATAAGGCATGTGTGGAATTCGGCTGGCTGCAGCCGGAAAAGGAGACAAGCCATGGCTGAAGAAAAAGACAGTGTCCGCATCAAGCTGGTGCGGCCTAAAAACAGCGTTGAAGTAAAAGAAAACCGCCGGCAGAACCAGGCCCGGCTGTTTGTGGCGGCCGGTATTATTGCCGCTTTGATAATCGGCTGTCTGTTCGGCAGCATGATTAGCCGCAGCCGGGATGACAGTGACGAGCTGGCTACGCTGCGCTCGGTTTACAAGCTGATGTCATCTTCTTTTGTCTACAGCGAGAATTCCTCTGAATACCGCAGCAAGCTTATCACCGATGCCATCAACGGCATGGTTGACAGCCAGGGTGATAAGTTTACCGAATATATGACCGCTGACGAGCTGACTTCTTTCTCTAATTCTCTTGATTCCACGTTTGTGGGCATCGGGATCACCTATACCCGGATTGATGACAGCATTCTGGTGGCCAGCGTCATTTTAGATTCGCCGGCGGAAAAGGCCGGTCTGCAGCAGAACGACATTATAACGGCGGTCGACGGGCTGACTATAACAGCCGATAACTTTGACCAGGCCGTCAGCAGTATCAAAGGCCAGGCCAACACCTCGGTGGAACTGACAGTCATGCGCGGGGTGCAGACTTTAACTGTAACCGTCGTGCGGGATGTCATTTCCAACACGATTACCTCCCAGGTTGAAAACGGCATCGGCATCCTGACCATTTCTTCTTTTTCCACCGGCAGCGGCGAAGAGCTGGGCCGGCATCTGGCCAGCCTGGCCGGCCAGAATGTCAGCCGGCTGATTATTGATCTGCGCGGCAACGGCGGCGGCTATCTGTCCAGCCTGCTTACCATGGCTTCCTATTTTCTGGATGAAAACACGGTGATAATCCGCCAGGTTGATGCGGAAGGAAACGAAAAGACGGGCCTGGCGACCGCCGGGACCAAATATAAATATGACAAAATCGTGATTCTGACCGACACTTCCACGGCTTCCTCATCCGAAGTGTTTGCCCTGGCCCTTAAGGAGCACCTCAATGTCACTATCGTCGGTCTGCATACCTACGGCAAGGGCGAAGCCCAGAACACCCAGGTGTTTTCAGACGGCAGCGCTTTGAAGTACACCAATTACCTGTGGTATTCCGACAATCACGTCTCGGTGGCCGGCAGCGGCATCCAGCCGGCACCGCCGGCGGCCTCGCCACCGGTGGCGGCGGATGTCGAAGTGGCGCTGGATGATGCGCTGTATCTGTCCTATCTCAGCTTTGAAGATAATGAAAGCTACAGCTATGACAGTGTTTCCACCCAGGTTGCCAACATTCAGGTCATGCTGAACTTTCTGGGCTACAAGACCGACCGGACGGACGGCTATTTCAGCGCCCAGACCAAAAAGGCCGTGACGGCCTTCCAGAAGGACTACGGTCTGACGGCCAGCGGCACAGCGGACAAGACGACAGCCCAGAGTCTGAATTCGGCGGTTGTCAGCTGCTGGCAGAATAATAAAGATGTCTATGATACCCAGATGAAAGCGGCCTGGGAGCAGGTCAATGAGTGATAACTTTCAGCTGGTGACCGACTACCAGCCCCGCGGCGATCAGCCGCAGGCTATTGATGAGCTGGTCGAAGGCCTGCAGAAGGGTGAAAAAAACCAGGTCTTACTGGGCGCCACCGGCACCGGCAAGACTTTTACGGTTGCCAATGTCATCAACCGCGTCAACCGGCCGACGCTGGTGTTCTCCCATAACAAGACACTGGCCGGCCAGCTGTACAGCGAGTTCAAGGAGCTGTTTCCCCATAATCATGTGGAATACTTTGTTTCCAACTTCGACTTTTACCAGCCGGAAGCCTATATTCCCAAAACGGATACCTACATTGAGAAAAACTCAATGATCAATGATGAACTGGATATGCTGCGGATGGCGGCGTGCAATGCCATTCTGGAGCACCGCGATACCATCATTGTCGCTTCGGTTGCCTGCATCTTTGCCTCCAGCGACCCCGGCCAGTATGAGGAGATGTTCTTCACCCTGAAGGCCGGCCAGCATATCAGCCGGCGCCGGATAATGGAGCTGCTGGTTGAAAGACAGTATGTCAGGGATGACATGGATCTCAAGCGCGGCAAATTCAGGGTCCGCGGCGATGTCATTGAAATAGCGCCGGGTCATACCGACACCTTTAATATCCGCATTGAAATGTTTGAAGATGATATCGAGCGGATCTGTGAAGTCGATCCGGTCAACGGCCATGTCAAAAATGCCTACGATGTGTATGTCTTCTTTCCGGCTTCCGGCTATGCCCGCTCCATGGTGGACATCAATAAAGCCTGTGACGGCATCGAAGAGGAGATGAACCAGCGGCTGCAGTATTTCCATCAGGCCGGCAAACTGCTGGAAGAGGAAAGACTGGGCCAGCGCTGCCGGTATGATCTGGAATCGCTGCGGCAGTTCGGCACCTGTGCCGGCATTGAGAACTATTCCCGCCATTTGGAAGGCCGGGCCCCCAATTCCCGCTCTTTCAGCCTGCTGGATTACTTTCCCAAGGATTATCTGCTGATTATCGATGAATCCCATGTTTCGCTGCCGCAGATCCGCGGCATGTACAATGGCGACCGTTCCCGCAAGCAGACGCTGGTCGATTACGGCTTCCGGCTGCCCAGCGCTTTGGACAACCGGCCCCTGAAGTTTGAGGAATTCAAGAGTCTGACCGACCAGATAATCTACATGTCGGCCACGCCAGGTGATTATGAACTTGACCTGGTCAGTCATCGAGCAGATTGTCCGGCCGACCGGTCTGCTGGATCCGGCGGTCACCGTCCGGCCCAGCAAGGGCCAGATTGATGACCTGACGGCCGAGATGGATGCCCGGATTGCCAAAAACCAGCGGACCATGATTACCACCCTGACTGTCAAGATGGCCGAGGAGCTGACCAAGTATCTGCAGCAGCGCCGCTACAAAGTGGCCTATCTGCACCATGAAACCAAAACCCTGCAGCGCACCGAGATAATCCGCGATCTGCGCAAAGGCAAGTATGATATTCTGGTCGGCATCAACCTGCTGCGGGAGGGACTGGATATTCCGGAAGTCTCCCTGATTGCCATTCTGGATGCGGACAAGGAAGGCTTTCTGCGCTCCCAGCGCTCCCTGATCCAGATTATCGGCCGGGCCGCCCGCAATGTTGACGGCACGGTCATCATGTATGCTGATACGGTCACGGATTCGATGGCCAAGGCCATTGCAGAAACCGACCGCCGCCGCAGCATCCAGCAGGAATATAACGAAAAGAACCATATCATTCCCCAGACGGTTAAAAAAGAGATTCATGACGCCATCCATTCCAAGCAGACCCATGCCATGGCCGTCAAGTTTATGCAGAATAAGATCGGCCGCAGCCCGGCCGACCAGCAGGCGCTGCTGGAGGGACTGCGCAAGGAAATGAAAGAGGCAGCCCGGATTCTGGACTTTGAACGGGCGGCTGAATTAAGAGACATGATAATGGAGATGGAAACCGGAGGCCGCGATGATGATGAACAATGAGAACCGGCCTTTGATCCTGGCCTCGGCCAGCCCGCGCCGCCGCCAGCTTCTGCAGCAGACCGCGATTCCGTTTACCGTTATTCCCTGCCGGCAGGCCGAGGTAATGGAAACGGATCTGCCGCTGGCCCAGGCGGTCAGCCAGCTGGCCTGCCAGAAGGCCGCCTGGGTCTTAAAGGATAATCCGCAGGCCCTGGTTTTAGGGGCGGATACCATTGTGACTATTGACGGCCAAATGCTGGGCAAACCGGCTGATGAGTCCCAGGCCCGCCAGATGATAGCGCAGCTGGCCGGCCGCACCCATACCGTAATTACCGGCTGTGCCATTGCCGCCACCGGCTATCAGGACGTCTTTTATGATGAGGCAGCGGTAACATTTGCGCCCATCAGGGCGGATGCGATAGAATCATACATAAAGACGGCTGAGCCATACGACAAAGCCGGTGGCTATGCCATTCAGGGCTGGGCCGGTCTGTATATTACCCGCATTGAAGGCAGTTACGATACCGTCATGGGGCTGCCGCTGGCCCTGGTTTACCAGCGGCTGCAAAAACTGGGTTATTGAAAGGAGAAAGGCGATGGCAGCGAAAAGTCTTGATTTGACCGCAGGCAATCCCCGCCGTCAGCTGCTGGCCTTTTTTCTGCCGCTGCTGCTGGCCAATACCCTGCAGCAGTTTTATAACCTGGCCAACACCTGGCTGGTCGGCAACTACATCTCCAAGGATGCCCTGGCCGCCGTTTCAGCGGCCAACCCGCTGATCCTGGTCTTCTCCTATCTGTTTTTCGGTTTAGGCACCGGGGCCGGCATCATAATTGCCAACCTGTACGGGGCTAAGAAGGAAGACCGGATTCAAAAGGCTATTGATACTGCCATCATAACTTCAATTGTCGGCGGCATAATCATCACAATCATCAGCGAAATGGCCCTGCCGTTTCTGATGGCTGTCAGCGGCATCGGTGAAGCCCTGTGGGATATGACATCCCAGTATCTGCGGGTCTATCTGGCCGGCAATGCGGCCGTTTTGATTTACAATATGGCTTTTTTCATCATGCGTTCGCTGGGCGATTCCCGCCAGCCGCTGATTTACCTATTCATGTCCTGTCTGCTCAATATCGGCCTGGGCATTTATTTTGTGCGGGGGCTGGGCATGTCCATTGCCGGAGCGGCGCTGGCCACAGTCATCAGCCAGGTGGCGGTTGACATCGTCATTCTGATCCGGATGGCCAAAGGCCACAGCCGGCTGCTGCACATTGATTTTAAGCATATGCAGTTTGAAGGTGCGATTCTGAAAGATATTCTGCGGCTGGGCATCCCGGCCGGCATCCAGAATATGCTGCTGGCGCTTTCCCAGATGATGGTGCAGTACAATATCAACCAGTTTTCCACGGAGGTCATTGCCGGAATCGGAGCCGCTTCCAAGATCAGCGGCTTTGCCCAGATTCCCATGAGCAGCATTTCTACGGCCTGCATGAGTTTCTGCGGGCAGAATTACGGGGCCAAGAAGTTTGACCGGGTCCAGCAGGGCATCAAAGACAGCATCCGGCTTTCCAATATGGCGATGCTGGTGGTGGCGGTGGTTATTTTTGCGGCCGCCCCGCAGCTGATCAGCCTTTTCAATGCGGACAGCCAGGTCATCTATTACGGGGCCAATATGATAAGGCACACCGTTTTCTTTCTGATTCCCTTGGGCTGGTCACATGTATATAACGGGGCCTGCCGGGGTGCCGGCAATATGCGCATTCCCCTGATTATTGCGGTAATGTGCCAGTGCATTGCGCGGGCGCTGTTTGTCTATACCGGCTTAAGCATTTATTACAGCGTTGATATTCTCTACTGGTCAGAAGCCGTAGCCTATGGCCTTGCCGGAATCTGTGCCACCATCTATTTCTACACCAGCCGCTGGACCAGACAGGCCGGTCTAAGGGTTTAGTCATAAAAAAAACGACCCACTGGGATCGCATTTTTCCAAAATGGTGCCGGTTGACAGAATCGGACTGTCGGCCTCATCCTTACCAAGGATGCGCTATGCCACTTAGCTAAACCGGCGGCTGCACATATAAGTATAAGGATTTTATGGAAATAATCAACAGAAAAGATACGCAGTCAGCCTATAACAGCGCTAAACAGAAGGCGGGAGGTCTAATATGCCCAATATTGTAACACATGCCATCTACGGTGATCTGATTGCTGAAAAACTGCCGTCCGGCTTAATGGCCGGCGCAATCCAGAAACATCATGAACTGTTTTATATCGGCTGTCAGGGTCCGGATCTGTTTTTCTATTACCAGCCGGTCAACCCGACAAAGAAGGCGGATGCCATCCGCCATTATCCGGAAAAACTGCATAACCATAACATTAATCAGACTTTTTCCATTATGACCCAGCTGGCCGGAGCGCAGCGTGATGACCGCTATCTGGCTTATCTGGCCGGCTTTATGTGCCACTGGGCATTGGACATGAAATGCCATCCGTACATTTTTTACCGGACCCAGCAGCCGGACAAGGCCAGCGGCTATCCCGACCACCAGTTTCTGGAATCAGCCATTGACCAGGCTGTCAGCCAGCAGTTCGGCAAAAACCCTCGCAACTTTCCCAACTATGCTATCCTAGACCGGCCGGCAGGCAGTGATGAAGTCATCTATGAGATGCTTAAGCCGGTCTTTGCCCAGGAATATGGTATTGATCTCAGTCTGAAAACCATTACCAGCTCCATCAGCGATTTCCGCTTTGAGCAGCGTTTCTTTTATAATCCCACCGGCGGCAAGGAAAAATTCTGGGGCGCGGTCGGCCGGCTGATCGGCCAGCCCAAAGCGGTAACGGCCCTGATTGTGCCGGTTAAGACGGATGAAGATCTTGATCCGCTCAATTTAAAGCATGCCCTGTGGCATGATCCCTGTGACAACACGGCCTATTCCACATCCTTTATTGAGATGGGCCAGCAGGCCGAAGATATTGCGGTCAGTCTGCTGAAAACCACCGAAGCCTACTGTCAGCATAAAGCCGATCTGAGTCAGGTCATTGCCATTATCGGCGGCCGGAGTTTTGGCAGCGGCCATGATGAACAGGCCAGAATGCGGTTCTTTCAGGCCGGCCAGCGGCCATGAAACATTATTACCAGACTAATGAAATTGATCTGCACGGCTATTTAGTCAAGGAAGCCGACCAGATCATAAAAGATAAGCTTGATGAGCTTTATCAGGATTATCCGGACGAATTTGATAAACTGGTAATTATTCACGGCTATTCCCACGGTGACCAGCTGCTGCAGATGGTCCGCCACCGCTCGGACAGCCGGATCCGCCGGATCCGGGGGGTCAAGGGCAATCCCGGCATGACCGTTTATGATCTGTACAGCTGGGATGAGCTGATTGACCGGGAAGAAAAGAAAAAGAAGAACCGCTGACCTTGGACCGGCGGCTTATTATCTATCACTAGTATTATCAGCAGGCTGCCAGCAGCCTGTTTTTTGGCGTTCAAAGGGCATGCCCAGGCCTAAAAAAGATAAATGCTGTGAAATGATATATATACGTTGTTAACAATAATAAGAAAAATGATATGAGCAACAAAGATATACGAAATAACTGGGAATAAAAGGCAGTTGAAATCGCTTAATTATCGTGTTAACATAAAAAAGCCGATGGGGAGTTAGCTCAGCTGGGAGAGCACATGCTTGACGTGCATGGGGTCACGGGTTCGAACCCCCTACTTCCCACCATTGAATTCAAAAAGCTCGATAAAATCGGGCTTTTTTGATGCTTATAAGATTTTTACATACCAATTACATACGAATTATTCGTAAAGCGCCTTTTTTAGGGCGCCAAATAAAAGTAAGCGTCAATCGACGCCCATCTTACAAAAAACAGAACAATCCTCCAAGATAGAGTCATGGATGAACACTATCAGGAGGATTTTCTTTAATGAAGCCAGCGATATACCAGAATATTGATTGGGACATGGAACTGGAAGAATACCTGGGTCAGCCAAGTTCATGTACCATCGTGCGGTTCACCAGAAACAAACCATACAGTACAGCCGCGTTTAAACATCATTTGTATAAGGATCCCCGTTATAAGGGCCGCAATCGCAATTGGTCTGATGCCTATTGTAAGAAAGACCATTCTTGTTGTTTCCTGCCGGTAATAGTCAGGCCGTCTATTGTTAATAAGGCCATCATCATAAACGGCCTTAGTATAACAATCAGTCAGGATACTGATGATGATTCTTTGAAAAAACTGCTGAATGTCGTGAGGCAGCTGTAATGGAGTTCAATCCGCAGCAGATATATCTGATAGCCGGGGCCACAGATCTAAGATCCGGAATTGATGGCTATGCCCATATTGTGCAGACAGCCTTCAAGTTAGACCCAATCAGTGACAGAATGTTCATATTCTGCAATAGGTCTCATAACAAGATGAAGATTCTG
>CAYTET010000057.1:0-12439 GCA_964436975.1 uncultured Erysipelotrichaceae bacterium | reverse complement strand
ATTGACAGTGCTAATGTTTGACTTTTTTTGGGACATTTTCATTTTCGGTTGACAGCCGGCCATAGAAAATGGAAGCGATTGCAGTTGACAAGTGAGGCGGTTTGAGGCACTCTTAAATAAAGAAGTCGGCCAAACGGGCGAGAACGTGAGGTATCACAATGTTTAATCCGGAAAAAAGGATCCAGAAAAAGCTGGACAGGCAGTTTAACGGCCAGGTTAGAGCTGAACTGACTCCTGAATGCATCAGGGTAACCGGTCAATTGAACGACTGGAATTACATCGTCAAAGCCTGTCAGATGTGCGTTATACCCAAAGGAAACCGTCATGTTGTCAATGACATTGAATTTACCGGGGCCAAAAAGGCCCCAGTCCGCCAGCCGCAGCTGCATTCGACCAAACTGCAGGATAAAAAAGTGGATGTGCTGATTATCGGCGGCGGCATTTCGGGTGCCAGCATTGCCCGGGAACTGAGCCGCTATAACCTCAGTATTTTATTAGTTGATAAGGAATCCGATCTGGCCATGCAGGCTTCCGGCCGCAATGACGGCGAGGTGCATCCGGGCATCGATCTGGCCGGCGGCAGCCTGAAGCAGCATTATGTTAGGGCCGGCAATGAAATGTATGATACGGTCTGCCGGCAGCTGGGCGTCAGCTTTAACCGCTGCGGCCAGTATGTGGGTTTCACGCAGAAATGGCTGCGGCCGGTTGTCTGGCTGTATGCTATGGAAAAGAAGTATTTCTGCGGTATTAAAGACACCCGCATCATCGGTAAAAAAGAACTGGCCGCCCGCGAACCGCAGCTTAATAAAGATTTTGCCTTTGCCATGTATAATCCGGATGCCGGCTGCGTCTGCCCGTACGGACTGACCATTGCCTATGCCGAAAACGCCGTTGAAAACGGCGCGGAAGTCGAACTGAATACAATCGTTACTGGTATGACGGTTAAAGACGCCCTCATTAAGGCGGTTTCAACCAATCAGGGCACGGTTTATCCGCGTCTTGTCATCAATGCGGCCGGCACCTTTGCCGAAGACATTGCCGCCATGGCCGGGGACCGGTTTTATTCGATCCATTCCCGCCGCGGCACCAATACCATTCTGGATAAGAAAGCCGGCCGGCTGGTCAATTCCATTTCGTCCATCAAACTGCTCAGCCGCAACCGGAATCACTCCAAAGGCGGCGGCATCCTGCATACCGTCGATAATAATCTTTTAGTCGGTCCCAACGCGGTTGAGACCGCTGAGAAAGAAAACTTTGCCACCGCATCGTCCAGCCTTGATGAAGTGTTTGCCAAGCAGAAACTGACCGCTCCGGGGCTGAGCCGGCAGGATGTCATCACCTATTTTACCGGGGTGCGGGCCGCAACTTTTGAGGAGGACTTCATAATCGAGAAAGGCCGGCAGACGCGCAATCTCATTCACTGTGCCGGCATCCAGTCTCCCGGACTGACCACGGCGCCGGCTGTGGCCGTTGATATAGCGGCCATGGCCGTAAGTGAACTGGCCAAAACCCGCAAGATTGAAAAGAATGAATCCTTTAATCCCTGCCGGCATACTCATCCGGTGCTGCGTAATATGGACTGGGCGGAAAGAAATGAACTGATCCGCCAGAATCCGGATTACGGCATTATTGTCTGCCGGTGCGAAGAGGTCAGCAAGGGAGAGATTCTCGATGCCCTGAATGCCGTTATTCCGGTCCACACCATTGACGGCGTTAAAAAAAGAGTGCGGCCCGGAATGGGCCGCTGCCAGGGCGGCTTCTGTCTGCCCCTGGTTACCCAGATTATCAGCCAATTGGACCATATTCCGGTCAGCCAGGTGAAAAAGAACAGTGCCGGGTCAGTTTTAACCTACGGACCGACTAAGCCGGCAGATCTGAAAGAAAACGGAGGCGGCCAGCATGAAACAGTATGATGTAATTGTAATCGGCGGCGGTCCCGCCGGACTGGCGGCGGCCATTGCCGCCTGCCGGCAAAATGCCAAGGTTGCCCTGATTGAAAGGGAAAGCCGGCTGGGCGGCATTTTGAAGCAGTGCATTCATGACGGTTTCGGCCTGATCAGATTCGGCCAGAAGCTGTCCGGCCCGGAATATGCCCAGCGGTTTATTGACGAGGTCAAATCCCTGGACATTGACTGCTACCTGCTGACATTTGTCAGCCATATTGAAAAATGCGCGAACGGCTACCGGCTGGCGGTGGTAAACAGACAGGGTGCTGTAATTTTTGAAACCAAAACAATTGTTCTGGCCACCGGCTGCCGCGAAAGAACGGCCCGGCAGGTCAATATTCACGGCACCAGACCTTCCGGCATCTATACAGCCGGCACGGCCCAGCATTTTACCAATATCCTAGGCCAGCTGCCGGCTCAGAAATGTGTCATTCTGGGCAGCGGGGACATTGGTTTGATTATGGCCCGCCGGCTGACTTTGGAAGGGGCAGAAGTATTAGGGGTCTATGAGGCCAAGCCGGAGCCGTCCGGTCTGACCCGCAATATCATGCAGTGTCTCAATGACTTCAATATTCCGCTTTATCTTTCCCATACGGTGACTAAGGTATTCGGAGATGAAAGACTGACGGCAGTTGAAATATGCCAGGTGGATGACCGGATGGTCCCGCTGGCCGATACTGCCCGGATTGTTGAATGCGATGCCCTGATTCTTTCAGTCGGGCTGATTCCGGAAAACGAACTGGCCGAAAGTCTGCATGTTGAGATTGACCGCCGCACTAAAGGCCCACAGTGTGACGAAAACCTGATGACCAGCCAGCCCGGCATTTTCAGCTGCGGCAATGCCCTGCATGTCAATGATCTGGTTGATTATGTGACGGAAAGCGGCGAATTGGCCGGTCAGGCTGCCGCCCGGTTTGTTAATGAGAAACGGCCTGAAGCGGCTCTAAACTGCGGCAGCGGTCTGCTATATCTGGTGCCCCAGCGGGTCAGCGTCAGCCCGCAGGCGCCGGTAACCCTTTATTTCCGCAGCCGGAAAACAATGACAGATGCGGTTTTTACCATCAGCGTCGACGGACGAACCGTCTGCCAGAAGAAATATGCCCATCTGAAACCGCCCGAAATGGAACATCTGGTTGTTGATTTCAGCCAATTTGGCATTTCACCGGATTCGATTATAGAAGCGGAGGTTAACTGAGATGGAAATGACATGCATTGTCTGTCCTAACAGCTGTCAGCTCACGGTGGTCCGCCAGAAAACTGACATTGCGGTAACGGGCAACCGGTGCCCCCGCGGGGCCCAGTTTGCCAGAACCGAGTTAACCTGTCCGATGCGGACAATCAGCACGACGGTAAAAACAGTATTTGATGACGTGCCGGCTCTGCCGGTCCGCACCAGCACGGAAATTCCCAAGGCCGCTATTTTTGATGTTATCAATGAAATCAGAAAGACAACAGTCACGCAGCGGCTTAAAACCGGGGATGCGGTAATTAAAAATGTAAGGGGTCTGGGCGCTGATATTATTGTGACCAGCGATCTGCTCAATGATGCCTCAAAGGAGGAGCTGAAATGAGTGAGCCGTTGATTCTGACCTTTGATCTGGGAACCCAGAGCATGCGGGTCATGCTGATTGATAAAAAGGGCACTATTGTTGGTCTGGTCCAGCGCCATTATGAAAAGCCGTATTTTTCAGTCCGGCCCGGCTGGGCTGAGCAGAAGCCGCAGTTTTATTATCAGACCATGTGCGATATCTGCCGCCAGCTCAAGCAGCAGCAGCCGGCTGATTTTGAAAGGATCAGAGCGGTTACGCTGACGACGATTAGGGATTCATGTCTCTGCCTTGATGAGGCCGGCCAGCCGCTGACCGATGTCATTCTCTGGCTGGACAGCCGGGAGACCAATACCATCAAGCCCTTCAAATGGTGGGCCAAAATCGCCCTGAAGGCCGCCGGCATGGAGGAGGCCCTGAAGAAGCAGTATCAGATAACCTCGGCCAACTGGATAATGGAAAACCAGCCGGAAATATGGGCCAAGACTAAAAAGTACGTCATGGTATCAACTTACCTCAACTACTGTCTGACCGGTGAGCTGAAAGACTGTCCGGCCAATATGATCGGCCACATTCCCTTTGACTACAAAAAGGGCCAGTGGCAGTCAGCCAGTGATCTGAAGCGCAATATGTGTGACATTCCCGATGAAATGATGTGCCAGCTGGTTCAGACCGGCCAGACTATCGGCACAGTCACTCCGGCCGCTGCGGCGGCCACCGGCATTGCGGCCGGTCTGCCGCTGATTGCCACCGGTTCGGATAAGGGGTGTGAAACCTTGGGTCTTTCCGTAATCGGTCCGGATCAGGCGGCGCTGTCCTTCGGCACCACAGCCACCATCCAGTTTGCGACCCGCCGCTATTTTGAACCGGAAAAGTTTCTGCCGGCTTATCCGGGGGTGGCTAAGGGCATCTACAATCCTGAAATAGAGATTTACCGGGGTTTCTGGCTGATATCCTGGTTTAAAAAGGAGTTTGCCGCCAAAGAATGTGTGGAGGCTGCCCAGTTGCACTGCAGTGCGGAGGACATTCTCAACCGCCGGCTCAATGAAATTCCGCCGGGCTGCCAGGGTTTGATTCTGCAGCCTTTCTGGACGCCTGGGGTTGTTAAGCCAAATGCCCGCGGTTCGGTAATCGGCTTCAGCGATGTTCATACCCGCATCCACATCTACCGGGCCATTATTGAAGGCATCGGCTTTGCCCTGATGGATGGCATGTACAGCATGGAACACCGCTCCGGCCAACGTATCCGGGAGCTGTTTGTAGCCGGCGGCGGTTCGCAGAGCGATGAGATCTGCCAGATTACCGCCGACATGTTCGGCCTGCCGGTCAAGCGGATCCAGACCCATGAGGCGGCCGGACTGGGCTCGGCGATTGCCGGTTTTGTCGGCATCGGTGAATTCAGCGATTATCCGCCGGCGATTGCCGCCATGGTGCATGAAAAGGAAACCTTCCAGCCTGATATGGCCATTCATAAAAAATACCAGGAGCTGTATCAGCAGGTTTACCGGAAGATATACGGCCGGCTGGCCCCGCTGTATACGAAGATAAAGATTCTAACCCGCAGACAGGAGACACAAAAAAATGAGCAAGCCATATAAAGATTTTGAACCGGCCTGGGTCCGCAGCGCGGCCCCGGCTGACAGCTACCGTTCGATTTTCCGGTGGGGGGATCCTGATTTTGTCAAGTATCCGAAAGAATCCCTTTATAAGCTGATGAAGGAAAAGTTTAAGATGAGTGATGATGATTTTGATCATTATACCGGTGACATCGGGCTGCAGAAGGTGCGGCTGGACTGCCCCTGCGGTTTGGCCGACTGCCATATTCAGGCTCTTAGGGATATTGTGGGAGCGAAGAATGTTTCGACGGCTGACTATGACCGGCTGGCGGTGGCTTACGGCAAGACGGCCTATGATGCCATGCGGCTGCGGGATAAGCGGGTGGACTGTCTGCCTGATGCCGTGGTTTATCCCCAGTCAACTGCCCAGGTGGAGCAGATTGTTGCCTACGTTTCCCAGCATAAAATACCGCTGTATGTCTATGGCGGAGGCAGCAGTGTTACCCGGGGCGTCGAACCTGTCAAGGGCGGCATCTCGCTGGATATGCGCCGGCACTTCAATAAAGTGGTTTCATTTAACGAACAGGATCAGACCATCACGGTTCTGGCCGGCATGTCCGGTCCGCAGCTGGAAAATACTTTAAATAATGCCCCAAAGGAATTGGGGGCCAGCCGGGCCTATACCTGCGGTCATTTTCCCCAGTCCTTTGAGTACAGCAGTGTCGGCGGCTGGGTGGTTACCCGGGGTGCCGGGCAGAACAGCACTTATTACGGCTGCATTACCGACATTGTCATGGGTCAGAAATATGCCACGCCGATCGGAACCGTTAAGACCAGCAGCTATCCGCGGGAGGCCACCGGGCCCAATCTGAATCAGATAATGATGGGCAGTGAAGGCAGTTTTGGTGTATTGACCGAGGTTATGCTGAAGGTTTTCCGCTACATGCCGGAAAACCGGATCCGTTTTTCCTATATCTTCAAAGACTGGCCGACCGCCATGGCCGCCGGCCGGCAGATGATGCAGGCGGAAGCCGGCTATGCCTCTGTCTTCCGGCTATCCGATCCGGAGGAGACCAGTCTGATGCTGAGTCTTTATAATGTTGATGAAACGCCGCTGCAGAAAATATTCGATCTGCGCGGCTATAAGGATATGCAGCGCTGTCTGTTCATCGGCTTTACCGACGGCCAGAAGGGCTATTCCAAAAATGTGGCCCGCACGATCAGGGGCATTGCCCGTCAGAACGGCGGCATGAGTCTGACCTCCTTTGTGACTAAAAGCTGGGAGAAGGGCCGCTTTAACGATCCCTATCTGCGGGATACCCTGATGGATTTCGGCATTACCACCGATACTTTGGAATGCACGGTCAAATGGTCAAATATGGCACAGGTGCATCATGATGTCAGGGAAGTCTGCCACAAGCTGCCCAATACCATCGTCACCACCCACATGTCCCACTGCTACCCGCAGGGGGCCAATCTGTATTTCATCTTCATTACCCGGATGAGTGATGCGGAAGAATTTAAACGCTATCATTCAACCATTCTTGATGCCATTCAGAAATCAGGCGCTGCCCTGAGTCACCATCACGGCATCGGCAAGATGTTCGGACCCTGGCTGGAAGGCTATCTGGGCCGCACCGAGTATGGGGTTTTCAAGGTCTTGAAGCAGTATTTTGATCCGGATAATCTGATGAATCCGGGCGGAACGCTGGGTCTGGACCTGAAGGAGGAAGAAAAGCACTTCCTCAAGGAAGGAATTGAATAATCAATCGGCATTTAGCATTCACCGGTTCTCTCAGCCAGAGCCGGTTTTTTAGTTGTTATTGAACATGACCGCTGTTCAAGCCGGCTGTTTTGAAAGGGGCAGTTATGATATATTATCAGTTAGTGAGGTTTTGCCATGTTCTATAAAGTTAACGGTCAGCTGCAGGAAATCAGTATCGAAGATATCAGTGATTCGGCCTTGACGGTCGGTTATATTTCCCCGGCACTGCTGCAGGACTGCTACGGCCGTTTCGGCTTTGAGGCTGCTGATGTTGAATCCTGTAAGGTTGATAATAAGCATTTCCGGTCCAGCGTCGAAATATACGAGGATTATACTTTTACCGATCTGCGCATCTTGGACTGGGAGGACAGAGGCGTAACAGATGACCGGCTGGCCCTGTTTGTCAAAGCCAATCTGCTGCTGCTTATCTGCATTGATGACTCTGACGGATCCACCCAGAAGAAGTTTATGAATGCGCTGAAAAGAGTCAGCGAGAAGAAGTGCTGCCTGGAAAAGCTGATTGCCAGTTTCCTTGAGCAGCTTATCAGCAAGGACAATATCTTTATTGAAGACATGATTAAAGAAATCGCCGGTCAGGAAGAGATCGTGCTAAGCGGCCGGACCGCCAAAGATTTCAACCTGACCCTGCTGAAAACTAAAAATGATCTGCTGGCCATGGAGAACTACTATGACCAGCTGCTTGATATTACCAATGCCATCATGGAAAACGAAAATGATATCTTCAATGAAGACAATATGCTGTACATCACCAATATTGACAATAAGATCAGCCGGCTGAGCGGGGACATTAAGCGGCTCAACAGTTCACTGGTCCATCTGCAGGATGCCTATACGGCTTTTCTGGATCTGCAGATGAATGAGAGCATGAAGATATTTACGGTTATCACCAGCGTCTTTTTTCCGCTGACGATCATCGTGGGCTGGTATGGAATGAACTTCAAGTATATGCCGGAGCTGAACTGGAAGTATGGCTATGTTTATGTGATTGCCCTTTCGATTGCGGCAGTGACGGCTTTAATCTTAATCGGAAAAAAGAAGAAGTGGTTCTGATTTGGCCGCTGCGCCTATCCTGCAAAAAGGCTGAAATCATGTCCTCAGAAAGGCATTGCTGAAATGACAGTCATTGAACCTATCGGATACATCTATACGGATTTTACTGAAAAATTCGGGCTGCCTCGGCAGAGCGGAATTAATGCGGAACTGAAGGGAATGATCGTTCTGCAGCCGGCTTACCGCCGCTTGGAAATGGTCAGGGAACTGGACCAGTTTTCGCATCTGTGGCTGCTGTGGGGCTTCAGTCAGTGCACTGACGAACAGTGGCACGCGACTGTGCGGCCGCCCCGGCTGGGCGGCAATAAAAGAGTAGGGGTATTGGCCAGCCGGTCGCCTTTTAGGCCCAATCATTTAGGGCTGTCCTGCGTCAGGCTGGATAAGATTGACCGGAAGGACCAAAGAAAACCGCTGCTTTATGTCAGCGGCATTGATATGGTCAGCGGCAGTCCTATCTATGATATTAAGCCCTATATTCCGGTTACTGACTGCCAGCCCCAGGCTTGGGAAGGCTATACGGCCGCGACCAAACAGCATCTGGCCGATGTTGTTTTTCCGTCGCAGCTATTGCAGAAGCTGCCGGCGGACAAGCAGGCCGGGGCAGTTGAACTGCTGCGGCAGGACCCGCGGCCCGGCTATAAGCATGATCCGGCCGGCTTTGGCATTGCCTATGCCGGCTTCAATATCCGCTTTACTGCCTGTGGGGATGAACTGACGGTAGTTTCCGTTGAAAAAAGCGAGGCTGATTAAGCGGTAGCATATCGGCGTCAGATGGGGTACAATACTACCATGATTAAAGACAAGGCCTTTTACCGTAATGTTATTAAACTGGTCATTCCGCTGGTTCTGAACAACATCTTAAGTTTCTGTGTGCAGATGCTTGATTCGGTGATGGTAGGATATCTGGGTGATCTGGCAGTATCGGCTGTTTCCCTGGCGGGCCAGCCGTTCTTTATTTTTACGATTCTGGTATACGGTCTGGGCAGTGGCGGCGCCATGCTGATTTCCCAGTTCTGGGGCAAAAAGGATCTTGAGAAGATCCGGCAGATTATGGGCATGATGTTTGTAACGATGACAATCATTGCCCTGCTTTATACGGCCGCCTGTATTTTCATTCCGGAATATATCATGAGAATATATTCTTCCGACACCGCTGTGATTGCCGAAAGCGTCCGCTACTTAAGGGTAGTGGCCTTCTCCTATATCTTCAATGCGCTGGTCAGCTGCTATATATCGGCCCTGCAGGCTAAAGAGGATGTCAAAATCTCAACCTGCATTTATGCCATGTCCTTTACCGTCAATTTCATCCTGAACTACGGCCTCATTTTCGGCCGGCTTGGCTTTCCCAAAATGGGAATTGTCGGGGCGGCTTTAGGAACGGTAGGCGCCCGGCTTTTTGAGTTTATCGCCATTCTGATTTATAACCGGGTCGGGGAGAAAGAGCTTCACTTTACGCTTAAGTATCTGCGTATTTCCGACCGGCCATTATTCAGTCATTTCCTAAAGCAGAGCCTGCCCGTCATCGGCGATGATTTGTGCTGGAGTCTGGGCTCCTCAGCCCGGGTGGCCATCATCGGCCATATCAGCACGGAATTCGTCACCGCTGCCAGCATTGCCGGGGTAGCCGAACAGTTCGGCCTGATCCTGATGTACGGCACCGCCCGTTCAGCGGCCTTTATAATGGGCAAGGCCGTCGGCGCCGGCCAGATTGACTATGCGCGCCGCATTGGCAAGGCTTTTATGGTGCTTTCAATAATTGTCGGCGTCATCGGCTGCGGTTTGGTGCTGGGAACGCGCGATTTGCTGCTGCTGATGTATCCCAATATCACTCCGGCCAGCCGGCTGCTGGCCCGCCAGCTTATTACCGCGGTCGGTGTGGTGATGCTGCTGACCGGCATGGAGAACACCAGTTTGATAGGAGTGCTGCGGGGAGCAGGCGATAATCACTTTGCCCTGGCGGTAGATGCCGGCGGCATGTGGCTGGCCAGTCTGCCTTTAGGCCTGCTGGCGGCTTTTGTTCTGAAACTTCCGGCCTGGCAGGTTTATGCCTGCATGCGGGTTGATTCCATAATCAAGCCGCTGGTTTGTCTGCCGCGGATCTGGAAGGGCAACTATATCAAAGATGTTACGGTAATCAAAAGCAGCCAATAAACAACCTTCAGACGGTCTACTCTTCGTAGAGTAAACGGCCCGCTGCCTCTTTATCAGTCTGTCTGCCGTATGCTAAAGACGAAAGCGAGGTTTATTTATGGATCAGATGAAAATCGGGATGTTTATTGCCGGCCGGCGCCATCAATTAGGCCTGACCCAGCGGCAGCTGGCGGAAAAGCTGGCGGTTAGTGATAAGGCGGTTTCCAAATGGGAATGCGGCAAGGGGTTTCCGGAAGTAAGCCTGATGCTGCCGCTGTGCGCCGCCCTGCAGATTAATGTCAATGAACTGCTGTCCGGTGAAACCCTGGCCGGCCAGTATAAGGAAAAAGCCGAAGAGAATCTGGTAGCCGTTATCAGTGATAAGCAAAAAGAAAAAGGTGATCGCCGCCGGCTGCTGGCCGTTATGGCGGCCTGCTTTGGCATAGCAGTCATCTTATGGTTTCTTCTTTTTTCTGACAGCAATGTCTACCAGCTGGGCGATATTCCGACCCGGCTGACGCTGCTGTATCTGGCGGTCGGCTTTGCGGCAATATACGCGGTTCTGCTGATTGTCGGACTGGGCATAGTAAACCATAACCGCAGCCTGATTCTGGCGGCGCTGTCTACGGCCTCTTTCATCTGCCTGCTGATATCAGTCCGCCACCGCGACGGCATGTTTATCGTGCCGGCGGCAGCCGGTATGCTGATATGCGGTCTGCTCAGTCTGCTGACCAGCGGCCTTATTAAAAGAAATAAAAGCTGACAGTATAATTATTTGGCGGCAGTAGCTTCAAACTGGCTGTAATACAGTTTGGCATAAGCGCCGCCGATTTTTAACAGCTGATCATGAGTGCCGGTCTGAACAATCTGGCCATTGTTCATAACGATAATCTGGTCAGCATTTTTTATGGTCGAAAGCCGGTGAGCCACAATAAAACTGGTCTTGTTTTTCATCAGTTCGGCAAAAGCCTTCTGTACCAGCAGTTCCGTGCGGGTATCAATGGCCGAAGTGGCCTCATCAAGGATAAGCATGGCCGGATTGGCCAGCATGACGCGGCTGATGCACAGCAGCTGCTGCTGGCCGGCTGACAGTCCGCTGCCATCAGCGGCCAGAACCGTGTCATAGCCATGGGGCAGCTTGGCAATAAAGTCATCGGCGTAAGACTTCCGGGCTGCCGCAACGATCTCGTTCCGGCTGGCTTTGGCTTTGCCCATGGCAATATTGGCAGCCACGGTATCATTGGCCAGCCAGCTGTCCTGCAGCACCATTCCGAAATTATGGCGCAGATTATTACGCGACAGGGTGCGGATATCATTTCCATCAATGGAAATTGAACCGCCCTGGATTTCATAAAAGCGCATCAGCAGGTTGATCATAGTGGTTTTGCCACAGCCGGTCGGTCCGACAATGGCAATCCTTTGTCCGGCTGAAACATGCAGGCTGAAATCGGTAATGAGCGGAACAGCCGGGCTGTAGCAGAAGGCAACATGGTCAAAGTCAACCCGGCCTTTGGGATGGGCCGCCAGCACGACGGTTGGGGCATCCGGCTTTTCGGTTTCGGCATCCAGCAGTTCAAACAGCCGCTGGGCGCAGGAAAGGGAATTCTGCAGTTCGGTGACAACGCCGCTTATTTCATTAAAGGGCTTGGCATACTGGGAGGCATAGCTGAGAAAGGAAGTCAGCTGGCCGACTGACAGCAGTCCGGCCAAGGCACTCAAAGCACCGCTGATGCCCACGGCGGCATACGTCAGGGCATTGACAAAGCGGGTTGAAGGATTGGTTATCGAGGAATAGAAAACGGCTTTGAAACCGGCCTGACGGAACTGGTCATCGGTCTTTTTGAACTGGGTACCGACACTTTGCTGCATATTGAAGGTGCTGACCGTGTCAATGCCGCCAATCATCTCCGAAGCCAGGGCGGTCAGGGCACCGCGGGCCGCTGACTGCTGGCGGAAGTATATAGAAGAGTTTTTGGCAATATAGCCGGCAACAATAATGGAAAGCGGCGTGATGGCAATAACCAGCAGGGTAATGTAGATATTGATCCGCAGCATAAAGAACAGGGTAATCACGATGGTCAGCAGTCCGGAAAACAGATGGGTAAAGCCCATCAGCAGGCCTTCGGAAAACTGATCAATGTCCGTGATGATCCGGGCCTGGGTATCCCCGGATTTATGACTGTCCAGATAGCTCAGCGGCAGAATCTGCAGATGGCTGAAAGCCTTGATGCGCATATCGGAAACGATATGGTAGGCCATATGGTTGTTGGTCAGGGTGCACAGCCACTGGCTGGCGGCGGTAAGGGCAATCATCATGGCAATGATTTTAAGCACCCCGGTCAGAGCTGTCATATCAACACTGCCTTTACCGACCAGCAGATCAACCGCCTGATCCCCTGGCGTCCAAGGGAGATCTTCTTCATA
>CAYTET010000056.1:0-12756 GCA_964436975.1 uncultured Erysipelotrichaceae bacterium | reverse complement strand
TGAAGTGGAATTTAACTTTTCACTTCAGGAGCAGTTCAAAAGTTAATGCGCAACTTTACTTTCAAAACGATATAAGCTATAATATCATTCAAAAGTCAACAACGAAGGTGTCGCAATGAACATTAATCAGACGATTTATGATGAAATCAAAAAGAATAATAATATGATAACCACAGCACAGGTGCTTTCACTAGGATATTCAAAACAACTGTTGACGAATTATGTAAAAAATGGATTGCTGGAACGATGCAGACATGGCGTCTATATGCTTCCAAATGCTGTGCATGATGATATGTATACTTTAATGCTCCGTTCTGAAAAAATTGTTTTTTCACATGATTCGGCATTGTTTTTGAATGGATTATCAGAACGAACTCCATTTATACATACAGTTACGATTCCGAGCAATTCGTCATTGCCAAATTCTCTAAAAGGTGAATGCATCTGTTTTTATGTGAAGCCGGAGTTACATGAAATCGGGATTATAGAAAAAAGAACTACATTCGGAAACGTTGTCAGATGCTATAACGCAGAGCGAACAATTTGCGATTTTCTAAGATGTCGTAATCGCTGTGATGAAGAAACTGTTATCAGTGTCGTCAAGAATTATGCTTTATATGATAAAAAGGATTTGAATCTACTGTCGGCATATGCAAAGCAATTCAATGTGACAAAAGAATTAAAAAAATATCTGGATGTACTTCTATGAGTTCCAAGGCAATGAGTCTGAAAGCAAAAATAAATAACTATGCCAAGAGCCGTAAAATTGCTGCCCAGGTAGTCCTCCAGAATTATATGTTTGAACGGTTCCTGGCAAGAATGGCCGAATCAGAGTTCAGCGATAAATTCGTTATAAAAGGCGGTCTTTTGATTGCGGCTATTGTAGGCTTGGATAACAGATCAACAATGGATTTGGACACTACATTAAATAAACTACCTCTGACGGAAGAAAAAGTTATGGAAACGGTGAAAAGCATATGCGATATTGATCTTTGGGATGATGTGAATTTTGAAACGTTATCCATTGCACCGATTCGTAAGGATGACAGATACGGCGGATACTGTGTGAGACTTAATGCAGTATATGATACAATAGTCACTCCGCTTTCGATAGATGTATCTACAGGGGATGTGATTACACCATCTGCAGTACAGTATGAATTTAAAGGGATTTTTGATGATAACGTGAATATCAGACTGTGGGGCTATAATATTGAAACAGTAATGGCTGAGAAAGTGGAAACCGTTTTAAGCCGTGGTATATTTAATACAAGACCGAGAGATTATTACGATATTTACATTCTTGGCACAACGCAAACGTATGATAAGAAACTATTCCAAGAAGCACTGGCTGCCACGGCATTACATCGGGGAAGCACAGAAATTATTGCAGATAAAACATCCATACTTACATTGATGTCCAGTAGTGAAGAATTACAGGATATGTGGTCGAAGTACCAGGGAAAATTTGCTTATGCACAGGATATTGCTTATGAGCAAATTATGGATGAGTTACAGCGGTTGGTTCTTTAGAAACTTCCACAGTTTTCAATAGCGTAACACAATACCTCCTCTTCTTTTCCAGCTGAAATAGAGAGCACAGAAATATTACATGGTGATAAAGTAATAAAAAAAGAACCGAAAAATGGAATTGTTATTGTGCCAATAAAGTGAAAAGTTTAACAGAGGTGATTCTACTGAAATGGGCATTCTCATATTCAAATGGTGATAGAAAATGATAATGACTGATATCCTAATTGAATGAAAAAAGCTAGTAACCAAACATGGATATCAGTCACATGGGTTTAATAAAAAGGGAAAGAATGATATACCGTTGAGGTATTAAGAAAAAGATATGGACTTATACAAAGAAAGCATTACCCGGTAATAATAGATTGGCAAACCGGCTACATTCAGGCGCTCATAATTGAGCAACGCAAATGTATTTTTCTTCTTGTTTCATAATCCCAAATCTGATTGAATCTCCTAAATGAATTCCAAAATCCTGATAAGGTTCATTTAGAAGGGAGCCAAGCAGTTGTTTGTTCTGTACATCTGAACAACGTACCCAACAGCATTCAGGTTTATTATTGTTCTTTAGCAGATAGACCATAATATCATCCGGACAGTCATCATTGCGGCAGCAATCCAGCTGCGTAATATTTCTTGTTATAGTTACACCTTCATGGTAAACATATGTATTGATCAGCATTTAGGCTGTTATGGAAATTGTGATTAGGCAAACGGACTGCGTTATAATCTATTATATGAAAAGGGAACTGACATATTTTAAGATTGGTGAGGCTGTCGGGGGCAACCAGGATTGGTTTTCTGACCCGATGATGCGTTTGGGCGGCTGCGCGGCGGTATGTGCCTGTGACAGCTGCCTTTACTTTACCTTGTTCTGCGGGGTCAAATCTGTTTATCCGTATGATTCGGCCAATTTAAATAAGGCTGACTACGAAAAATTTGCCATGTCCATGAAATCATATCTGCGGCCACGGCTTCAGGGCATCAACAAACTGCCGATTTACGTCGACGGTTTTTCAAAGTATCTTGTTGAACATGACAACCGTCAGATTCAGATGACCTGCATATCAGGGGATCAGCCGGAATCTGAAGCCCGGCAGGCCGTCAGTGAGCAGATTATGACCGGTATAACGGTGCCATGCCTGATTATTTCCCATCGAGATCCGGCGTATAAAGATTATGTCTGGCACTGGTTTATGCTGACAGGATTTGATGATAATGACAATGATTTTCTGGTTAAGGCGACGACCTTTGGTGAAAGTCAATGGCTTTCTTTTTCCGGGCTGTGGAACACCCGCAGCAAGCCATGCGGCGGCCTGATCATTTACCAGGGTATATCGCTGCAATAGATTGGCCTTGAACGATATTAACAGTCTTGTCTTTGGCGGGTGTTATGACCGGGCTGAAAAGTGATAGACTGAAAAGAGAATCGAGGAATGGCTATGGCTGAACAGGAAAAACTGGAAGAGCAGTATCGTACAGCAGCAAGTCAAAATCCGCAGGATCTTCTGGCCCAATATAAGACGCAACTGACGGGTCTGGATGAGAACCAGCGGGAAGCAAGACTGCAGCAGTATGGCCCTAATCTGATGGCTACCGATAAAAAGCAGCACTGGTATGATTTCCTTCTGAAGTCATTTCTGGATGAGTTTATCATTGTGCTGCTGGCTTTAGGCGTGATTTCGCTGATCATGCAGGATGCTGTCGGCGGCATCATTATCTTTGTGCTGGCTTTTATCAGCGCCATGATGCGTTTTGTTCAGGACTATAATTCCTACCGGTCGGCAGAAAAGCTGAAACTGATGGTGCATAATACGGTCTGTGTCCGATGCGGGGGCAGAGAGCAGGAAATAGCGTCTGAACAGATTGTCCCGGGAGATATTGAAGTGCTGTCGGGCGGGTCAATTATCAGCGGTGATCTGTATCTGCTGGAATCCAAGGACCTGTTCCTTTCCCAGTCCATGTTTACCGGTGAAACCGTCCCTGTGGAAAAGAGGGCTGGTGCCGATAATTCCAATACCAGCTGCACGGCTCTGGCCGGAATATGTCTTTCCGGAGCGGCCGTGGTTTCGGGCACCGGGCTCGGTTTGGTAATCAAAACCGGCCGTGATACTTACCTTGGTCATATATCGGCCGCCGTATCGGCTAAGCCGGAACTGACCAATTTTGACAAGGGGCTGGCCAAAGTAACCCGCATCCTGATGATATATATGGTAGTCGTGGTTATCTTCGTGCTGATTATCAATGGTCTGTTTAAGCATGACTGGTTGCAGGCGCTGATGTTTTCAATATCAGTGGCCGTTGGAATTACCCCGGGCATGCTCCCCATGATTGTCAACGGGACCCTGGCCAAAGGAGCCCAGTTTCTGGCTAAAAAGAAGACGATTGTCCGCAACATGTCGGCAATTCAGAATCTGGGCGCCATGGATGTGCTGTGCACGGATAAAACCGGCACCCTTACCATGGACAGCATCGTGCTGCAGCGCTATATCGGGGCTGACGGCAAAGATTCCAAAGTCGTGGTTAACTATGCCTATTTGAACAGTTATTATTCAACCGGGGTAAAAAACACCATTGACCGGGCCATTATCACTTACGGCGATGCCCATAACATCTCCAAGGAACTTGAAGCCTACCAGAAGATTGATGAAATACCTTATGATTTCCAGCGGCGCCGGATGAGTGTAATTATCAAGAATAACAAGCAGCAGGATATATTAATAACCAAGGGCGCCTTGGAAAGCGTTCTGCCGATATGCACCCAGGCCTCTATTGAAGGCCAGCATGTCAAGATAAACGAAGTGAATATTGAGGAAATAAAGGCTTTGGCGGACCGGCTTAATGATAATGGCATGCATGCTATTGCGGTCTGTGCCAAACGCGGACTGTTCAATGTTTCGACCTTTGGGATTGCCGATGAAACCGAAATGGTGTTTCTGGGCCTCATTGCCTTTCTGGATCCGCCAAAGCCGGATGTACCGGAGGCTATTGCCGATTTATACAAGGCCGGAGTTGATGTCAAGGTAATCAGCGGGGATGCTCCGCTGATGGTCCGGCACATCTGCCAGCAGGTCGGGCTGAAAGAATCCGCCATGCTCAGCGGGGACGATATCGAAAAACTGGATGATGAACAGCTGGGCAAAGCGGTAGAAACAGCCAATATCTTTGCCCGGGTGGCCCCGATGCAGAAGCAGCGGATTGTCAAGGCGCTGAAGGCCAACGGACATGTTGTCGGCTATATGGGAGACGGTGTCAATGATGCCCCCTCGCTGCGGACAGCTGATGTTGGCATCTCCGTTGATACGGCAACCGATGTTGCCAAGGCCAGTTCGTCAATCATTCTGCTAAAGAAGAGTTTGAGCGTGATCCTTGACGGTGTTTATGAAGGCCGGCGCATCTATGGCAATATAGTTAAGTACATGAAGATGGCGCTGTCTAGCAATTTTGGCAATGTTTTCTCCGTATTGGTAGCTTCAATCTTTCTGCCGTTTCTGCCGATGCTGTCAGTGCAGATGCTGATTCAGAATCTGGTTTACGATTTCACCCAGATTGCCATTCCCTGGGATAACGTGGACCCGGAATTTCTGCAGCAGCCGCGCCGGTGGGATACACGCAGTCTTGCTTCTTTCATGAATACAATGGGTTTGGTATCATCCTTCTTTGATGTGGCTACCTTTGCGGTGCTCTGGTTTGTAATGGGGTTTACCACGGTCAGCGTACAGGCTTATTTCCAGACCGGCTGGTTTATCGAAGGTCTGATTTCACAGATTTTGATTGTACAGTTTATCCGCACCGCCAAAGTGCCGTTTATCCAGTCTAAATGCGATTACCGGCTGGGCAGCGCCTGTGGATTTGGGGTGATTGCCGCTCTGACAATTCCTTATATCTTCAGGAATCTGGAAGGGTTCCACTTTGTTGTCATGCCAGCTGTTTATTATCTGTACCTGGCAATTATTCTGGTGCTGTATGCCATCGCAATCCAGCTGACTAAAAAGTTCTATATCCGCCGCCATGGCTATTGGCTGTAGAACAATATTTTAAACAGTTACGGATCCTCAAAAGCAGCATAGTTTATCCGGGACTATTTGTATAACGATTATCAGCCGATGAAAAGAATCAGCAACAGCCAGGCTGATTTTTTTTTAGTGCGGTTTTCAAGGAACTGCCGGTCGGCCGATTCGTCCGGTAGCCGGAAAAATTGCGCTTTTTAACCTGCCTTATGGCCGCGGCTGAATTCGCGTGAAAAACACATTCCATAGTGAATAACAGGTCAAGGAGGCTAACAATGCCGTAAGAAAAAGACATCAAGTATATGGACAGCAGGCGCAGGATTATCAGCGGAATGATTCCGTTGATACGGCTGCTGACTGTAAAAGACCGCAATAAGCGGTTCCGGTTATCACCGGATTGCTGGAAAACAGATTATGAAGATCAGAAAGTATGCGTGCAGCAAAAGAAAAGGAGAACAGAATGACTTTGGATACTGATAAGATTGCCCAGGATGCAATTAATGCAATCGCTGAGAAAATCAAGAATTTGAAAACCCTGAATATTATTGTCGCCGGCAAGACGGGTGTCGGCAAAAGTACGCTTATCAATGCCGTGTTTAAGGAAAAGCTGGCTGAAACCGGCATGGGAAGGCCGGTAACCGACCATATGTGCCGGCTGGTCAAAAAAGATATGCCGCTTGCCATCTATGATACCCGCGGTCTGGAAATGGGGCGACAGGTTCAGAATGAGGTAAAGAATGAAATTATCGATACTATTAAAAAGGGAGTGGCAGCCCATGATATCAATCAGGCTATCCACTGCATCTGGTATTGCATAAATACGGCTTCCAACAGAATTGAGCCGGAAGAAATCAGCTGGCTGCGGGATCTTTCGCAAGAAGACCAGGTAACCCAGGTGCCGATTATTGTTGTTCTGACCCAGTCTTTTTCCAAGAAAAGGGCCGCAGAAATGAGAAAAACCCTGCAGGATGAAAATCTTGATGTTGTGCAGATAATTCCGGTTCTGGCCCAGGATTATGAAATCGATGAATTAGGGACAGTGAAATCATACGGCCTGGATGTTCTGATCGGGGTGATGGGCCAGACTCTGCCAGCTGAACTGGTGGATACCCTCCAGAATGTTCAGATTGCCAGTCTGGAGGAAAAGAAGCGCCGGGCCCATGCCGCAGTGACAGCTGCCGCAGCGGCGGCGGCCGGTGAAGGAGCCATTCCGATTCCCTTTTCAGACTGCGCGCTGCTGATTCCTACCCAACTGTCAATGATTGCTTCGATAACCGTAATATTCGGCTTTGATGTCAGCAAGAGCATCATAACGGCCATGTTATCATCGACAATCGGCGCCGGCGGGGCAACCCTGCTGGGCAAGACGGCTGTAGCAACGATTCTGAAATTAATACCGGGGGCCGGCTCGGTGGTCGGCGGCACCATTTCAGCGGCCACGGCTGCCGTGATCACCGTGGCTCTTGGCCAGGCCTACATAGCAGTGATGGAACTGGTCTTTAAAGGTGAAATGCAGATTACAGATATCGGGACCAAAAGCGGCAGTGAAAAAATGACGGAATTGTTCAAAGAACAGCTGCAGATAAAAAATAAGTAATTCTTATCATGGATTAATCACAGACAGGCTGACAGAATATGGCCGCGCCTTAGGCGCCGAGCACATTCTGCCAGTCTGCTGTTTTTATGGCCGGTCTAGTCTGCTATAATAAAGACGGAGAATTGACTAAAAAGCCTGTTAGTACGGCATTACAATAATGAAATTTAAATAAGCGAGGAAAACCCATGAATACTGTTGTCAATGCTTTGATTGAGATTCCTTTAAACTCAAAGAACAAGTATGAGGTCGATCATAAGACCGGCCGCATCAAACTGGACAGGGTGCTGTATTCGGCCATGAGTTATCCGACTGAATACGGAATTATTGAAAAGACACTGGCCCCGGACGGTGATCCTTTAGACATCATGGTCATCTGCAAAGATCCAACCTTCCCCGGCTGTGTTGTACCGGCCCGGGTTCTGGGCTATCTTTCAATGAACGATGGCGGCCAGGATGATTATAAGCTGATTGCGGTGGTGGACTGTGATCCGCGCTATGACGATGTCAACCAGCTTACTGATCTGCCTTCATTTGAACTTGATGAAATAAAGAACTTTTTCCAGAACTACAAGGTTCTGCAGAAGGTTGTCGTCACAACGGGTGATTACCACGGAATTGAAGAAACAATCGCCATTATTGAGGAATGCCGTGAAAGATACGTTAATTCATTAAAGCCGCAGGAATAATTGCTCTGTCAATAGACAGAACCGCTATACTGGCGGAAGAGTAACAGCATAAACGGGGAGACTGGGATATGAAACACTTGAATAATTGGCGCATTCCGCTTTTAACGGGACTGGCTGCCCTGATTATCGGGGCATGTTTTCACGGGCTGCGGATGCATCCTGAAAATGGGCCGGCTTATAATCTGGGTGTCACTATGGGTATTATCATGGCCATAGTCAGCAGTCTTTCTTTTCTGATTTTCATCTTTGTGTTTGCCCGGTCCCGCAAGAAAAAATAAGCTGCCAGCGGCATTGAGCCAGACAGCAGTTGCCTATATGGAAAAGGAGAAAACGATAATATGAAATGTTACATTGGTGTAGATCTGGGCGGAACTAACATAAGGGTGGCTAAAGTAAATGCTGACGGCACCATCATGGCTACGGCCAAAGGACCGTCATACGGCACCCAGGGCCCGGCTAAAGTCATGGCTAATATGAAAGAAATGATTCACCAGCTGCCGGACTGGAATCAGGCCAGCGGCATCGGGGTCGGAGTGCCCGGCCCGGTTGACAGCAAGACCGGCACAATGCTGCTGTCAAGCAACCTGCCGGGATTTACCGGCTATCCCATTGCCCAGGAGCTAAGCGCTGAATTCAATATGCCGGCCTACCTTGACAATGATGCCAATGTTGCCGGTCTGGCGGAAGCCTTGGTTGGAGCCGGCAAAGGCCAGAAGTCAATTTTCTATGTGACTATTTCAACCGGCATCGGCGGAGTTCTGGTGGTTGACGGCAAAACGGTTGCCGGCAAACACGGCTTTGGCGGTGAAATTGCCAATATCATAATTGACCGGAACCGGGAAAAGATGAACAGCCTTAATGCCGGAGCGATTGAAAGTGAAGCTTCCGGAACGGCCATCCGGCGCAAAGGAATTGCGGCCTTTCCCGACAAAGAGATTTTTCATGCCGGCACGGTTTTTGATTTAGCCCAAAGCGGTGATGCCAAAGCCCAAGCGATTGTTGACGGCATGGCTGAAGATTTAGGCCAGATGTTTGCGACAATAGGCTGTGTATGTGATCCGGATATGTATATAATCGGCGGCGGAATGCTGAAAAGCGCCGAAGCGTTTTTACCGCAGGTTATCGACTACTACAAGCAGATGTCACATGATGCGGTAAAGGATACTCCGTTTGTGATTGCCCAACTGGCTGAACCGGGTGTGATAGGCGCTGCCATGATTCCGTTTTCCAGAGAAGCCAGTGAATAAATAAAACGTCGCAATTTAGTATAAAGCAGCGAGAATCACAAGATAAGTTTATTTATCATTACCCGGCTGATTATAAGCAAATGGCTTTTGACGGTCCAAATCATTAACTGCCTCCGGAGAATCAATACCATCCGGCTGAATGGCCATTGAAGGAAAAATAATGGGAAGCAATAGTTAAAGCAATTATTGGAAATTACATAGATATACAAGAGCATCATAAAATAAGCACTGTTTTGCGCGATATTATCAGCACAGAATTCAGATCATAAACAGCTAGCGCAACGCCGGCATTTTGAAGCGATTGCAGAAATTCTTGTTTATAACCAAACGTGGTCGCAAATTATGTTTAAGGAGCAAATAAATGAAAAGCAAAGCACTGATTGTTATTGACATCCAAAATGATATTACCAAAAATTACAGGGACATTGTTGAAAACCTCAACCGCGCCATTGATTGGGCGGTCGAGCATAAAATTCCTGTGGTTTACATCAAGCACAATAATCTGCTGGCCTCCACGAGAACATTTAAACCAAATACCCACGGAGCCGAACTTGTCCCGGAAATGAAAATAGTGTCAGAGAATATTTTTGTAAAAACAAAAAGCAATGCTTTGACCAGTGAAGCCTTTGCTGAATATATTCGGGAAAATAATATTGAAGGATTCTACATTTCCGGTGCCGATGCTACTGCCTGTGTGAAATCCACCTGTTTTAACATGCGCAAAGCCGGCTATGATGTCACCGTCCTGACGGATTGCGTCACAAGTTATGACAAGCGGAAGATTGATGAAATGCTGGTGTATTATGAAAGCCGGGGCTGCACGCTTATATCTCTTGGCGAGCTGCTGGCGGGCTGACACTTGGACTGTTGCAGGCAAACTGATAACTACAATTAAATTGACCGGAAGAGTATCTGTAATATGTGGAGGGACCGCAGTTATGGATAGTGTTTATTATACATAAACTGCCATGCTGGATTATTCAACTCAAAACATTATTCATTTGGCTGCCAAGAGAAACTGGAATGTTACTGATGAGTTTTCTTAAATTGGGGCAATCTATAATACTGAAAGAGCATGGTCAAGAAATATCACCGCTGAAAGAATATCTTTATCGCCATTTGGGTCGGCATTTAATGAACCGCAACATAAATAAAATTAGAAATCATTAGTAGACTCCGAACTAATTCTTCATGGAAATAAACCGGATTCTAAACTGCACACCATGTTTAATTATCAGAAATCGAGGATTTAGTAATGCCAATGTGGAATCCATGGCATGGATGCCATAAATACAGTGAAGGCTGCAAGTTCTGCTATATTCATAAGGGTGATGCAAAACGCCGCGTCGACACGGATCATATTGTCAAGCCCGGAAAAATGAATCTGCCGCTTGAAATGTATAAACGCACAGAGCGGGCCGGTGAATGTAAAATAAGAGCCGGAGAAACTGTTATTCTATGCTTTTCTTCGGATTTTCTAATCGAAGAGGCCGATGAATGGCGTGATGAATGCTGGCAAATCATTAAGGAAAGAGCTGATTTAAATTTCCTGTTTCTGACAAAAAGAATCGAGCGCTTTCTATAATGCATGCCAGCCGACTGGAATGACGGCTATGATAATGTAATCGTCGGATGTACTGTTGAAAACCAAAGAGCGGCGGATTTACGACTGGCGTGTTTTGATGGTCTGGCTATAAAGCATAAGAATATAATATGTCAGCCGC
Organism: uncultured Erysipelotrichaceae bacterium; assembly: GCA_964436975.1. Lineage (GTDB taxonomy): Bacteria > Bacillota_I > Bacilli_A > Erysipelotrichales > Erysipelotrichaceae > CAYTET01. The sequence continues at coordinate 1,962 of CAYTET010000056.1, read as the reverse complement.
TGCTTGAGAGAATCAATATAGAACGGCATTTAAAAGGTGTTGAACTTGTCGTGGTGGGAGGAGAATCAGACCGCAACGCCAGACCCCTTGATTATTAATGGGTGCTGTCAATTTGAAGACAATGCTGGCAGCAGGGCGATAAATTTGATTTTCGTCAGTGCGGCACAAGGTTTATTAAAGACTGGATCCAATACAATCTGAATCCCCGCCAGCTTGTTTCCCAGGCTAAAAAGGCCAATATCGATACATGAAGAATGAGAACAGCAATCCGCAGTATAAAGTCTGTTTCCAGAGAATCAAGAATAAATGATATACAAACCACCTGAAGAGTCAGCAGGGCAGACCTGTTAAGCCAGGCCGGGCCTATGGTAGAATAAACGGGTAAACGGCTTTGCCGAAGGAACAGGTGAAAGCGAATTAAATGAATAAAATCAAGAAAAGCAAAAAGGCATTAATGATTGTAACGGCAATTCTATTATGTGCCGTCTTTATTCTGCTGGCCTTTGATGCAAGACTGAAAATCCAGCAGTATTCGGTTTCATCCGACAAAATAACAGGCCATGTCCGCATTGTTCTTATTACCGATCTGCATTCCTGCCAGTATGGTGATGCCGAAACCGAACTGATTCAGGCTGTTGATGATCAGAAGCCTGATATCGTATTATTAGGCGGCGATATCTGTGATGATATTATTCCAAATGACAATACCGAAGCATTGCTGAAAGGTATTGCCGATAAGTATCCATGCTATTACGTCACGGGCAATCACGAATACTGGAGCGATGATATTGATACCATATTGGCTTTGTTCCGCAAATACGGAGTCGTCATTTTAAACGGAACATATGATGAATGCGAAATCCGCGGCCAGACTATCAATATCTGCGGTGTTTCCGATCCGGAGATTACCAACTATACTGCTGCAACAGCCGGCCTTGATGAACAGCTTGAGGTGCTGCGCGGTGTATCCGCAAACGGCAATTATACTATTCTGCTGGCTCATCGCCCCGAACTGATAGAAAAATACTCGGAATATAATTTTGATCTTGTGCTGGCCGGTCATGCTCATGGCGGCCAATGGCGGCTGCCCGGCATTATTAACGGGCTGTTTGCCCCGGATCAGGGCTTTTTCCCTAAATATGCCGGCGGCAGCTATAACGTAAACGGCACCGTTATGATTGTCAGCAGAGGACTGGCCCGTGAGAGCGTGCGCATTCCCCGGATTTTCAATCGTCCCGAGCTGGTAGTTGTGGATCTTTCTTCCAAAGCCTGAAATGACACTGTCCATCAGAGAGAAGAATCTATGGCCGGCCCGGCGGGCCGAGCCGTTAAGACAATGAAGGATGTTAATCCTGAAATTCAACTTCCATTGTGGCCAGCTGGCCGGCATATTTGCAGTCCCGGCTGATTTGGCGGCGGTCAAAAAGAATTGATTCAAACGCTGACCAGATGACAACAGTGGCAGCAATCGAGGCAATTTCATTAAACAGATTATCGGTCACAAATGACGTCATAAAAAAGTAAAGAATCATCAGACAGGATCCGAAGGTAAACAGAATTACGTTTTTAAAAGTGTTTAGTTTCATGTCAATTTTCTTGTCTTCGTAGCCTAGATAGTAATGCTCTTTGACACAGTGTCTGAACTGGCTCTGTGTTTTTTCATCGCTGATTCCATGGACTCTTAAAATCACCGGATAAGCGGCTGGAATAGGATAGACCTTTTCATCAATATAAGAGATTATTTCAGAATTAAGGGATAGCTGGTTTCCCGGAGCCAGTTTGGAGAATACCTGATAGCCGGCGTTTATATTCAGTTCGACGATGGCTTTGTCTTTCTGCAGATATTCTTCAGAAATATACTGCGGCATATTGGGGATGCTTTTCTCGTATTGCCTGAGCCGGCTTTTGAAACTGCGCTCCATCTGTTTTCGATTGTTCATTTCGGTTCCTCACTTTATAAGC